>NZ_LOHZ01000042.1 GCF_001601575.1 Thermovenabulum gondwanense | reverse complement strand
TGGCGGCCTTTGATTTTCCCGATCAGGAACTTAGGGGTAAATTTTTGAAATATTGCTTTGAAGAGCGGATGCTGGTATTGGCGACGGGTGTAAAGGGAGTAAGGTTCAGGCCGATTCTCACGGTAACGGAAGAAGATTTGATGGAAGGGTATAACCGCATGAAAAAGGCTTTAATGAGGATAAAGAAAGAAAATGCATAAACGGGGCAAAAGCGCCCCGTTTACTTTATTCTCCCGGATAAATCATAAGATTGGGTCTTGTTATATTTTCATTTTCAACTTTAGTAGCTTTATTTTCCTGTGGGAAAATTTCACCAGAAAATTCCATTTTGTAGCCTAAATCCTGGGGTTTTATGAAGTACTTGTCCAAAGCCCTATCCTTTTTTTTAAGCATTTTGAATACCAATTTCTATCCCTCCAATTATATAATTACCTTTTCTTTTATTATTTTTTGAAAATGACGGATATTATTCAAAAATTTGAGTGAAAAAGTTCTCATAAAATTACACCTTGATAAAGCCGGTTTTTTTTTGTAAATTAATTATCAAGTAATTTAAAAAAGGGGTAATGTAGAATGGCACCAATAGATAATGAAGGTAAAGAGGTATACGATATGCTTCTTGCCATTGAACGCTTAGTTGTTTATAGAAATATTTCAAATGACCCTGTAATTAAAATTTTTTGCCAGATTTTAAAAATGCTTTTAAACGATGATAATCTTCTTGAAGCTTTTGAAAAATACCATGAATTTATAGGGCGTCTGGTAGAGGAAAGAGAAAAAAATAACACATATTTTTCAGGAAATATATGGCAGGAGTACCTATTAGAACTTATATTGGGAGATGATAACTGTTTCAGTCAACAATGCGAGTTATTTGAATATGAAAGTATAAACTACCACCTTAAAGCGATGGTAAGCCATGATTTACATTATTTAAAAAAGGCGTACGAATTTGATATAAATATAATTAAAGATTTATTAATGAAAAAATTACAATTAGGTTACATATTATCTTTTCCCGATTATAAATACATGGGATTAAAAAATGAATATCCTTATCCTGAATATTATTATATTGAAAAAGAAGATATAAAAGAAAAATTACATAATTCAGATGATTGGGATAAAAATATTAGGGATCTCGCTCATTTTTATAAAAAGGTGGGATGTGGGAATTTCGGTAGGTACTGGGCATTTAAGTGGATACAAACAGATGAGGGCGGAAGATTGGAAGGAATTGCAGATCCTGATCCTGTTAAACTACACGAAATTATAGGTTATGAAGAGCAAAAGAGGGAAATTTACAGGAATACAAAACAGTTTGTGAAGGGGTTTAAAGCAAATAATGTATTGCTTTACGGTGATCGAGGTACGGGAAAATCTTCTACGGTTAAAGCCCTTATTCATGAATTCGGGAAGGATGGGCTTAGAATTGTTGAGGTTTTAAAAGACCAATTTAAATACCTTCCGGAAATTATATCTCTGCTGAAAAATAGACCTCAGCGTTTTATCATTTTTATTGACGACCTGTCTTTTGAAGAATTTGAGACAGATTATAAATATCTAAAATCTATACTGGAAGGAAGTTTGGAATCTACTCCTGGTAATGTAGTAATTTATGCTACATCAAATAGACGTCATTTAATTAGAGAATTTTTTAATGATAGACGGGAGGAAGAAAAAAGGGCAAATGAAACGTTAGAAGAAAAATTGTCCTTATCCGATCGATTTGGAATAACTGTTTTATTTAATGCTCCGAATCAGGAAGATTACTTAAAAATCGTTGAAGGAATTGCTAAAAACAGGGGGCTTTCCATCGATTCAGCAGTATTAAGGAAAATGGCTATACAATGGGAGTTGTGGAATAATCAGCGTTCGGGAAGAACCGCAAAACAATTTATTGACGACTTAATGGGAAGAATGGGAATAAAAAATTAAAGAAGGAATTTTATTTTTTTTATTGAAATAGTCATTTGTAATTTTTATTTTACAGGAGGAAATATGATATCAAAATTGAAAAGCTCCACTATATACGGTATCGAAAGCTTTATAGTAGAAGTAGAAGTGGATTTGTCCAATGGGCTACCGTGCTTGGATATTGTAGGTCTACCCGATACAGCGGTTAGAGAATCAAAGGAAAGAGTTAGGGCGGCTATAAAAAATCAGGGTTTTGAGTTTCCGATTAAGCGAATTACGGTAAACCTTGCACCTGCGGATATAAAAAAAGAAGGGCCGCAATTTGATCTTCCAATAGCCATTGGCATCCTTGCGGCAAATAAAAGAGTAAAAGAAGATTCTATCTCGAGCTACCTGGTAGTAGGTGAACTTTCCTTAGATGGGTTTGTAAGGCCTGTAAATGGGATATTGCCTATGGCTATAAAGGCGAAGGAAGAAAGATTGAAAGGGATTATACTACCCTTTGAAAATAAAAGGGAAGCGGAAGTTATAAAAGGAATAGAGATAATACCGGTAAATACTTTAAAAGATGCAATAGAATTTTTAAATGGAGAACTGAAAATAGAGAATAAAATCGAAGAAATAAGTGATAATATACCGTTTTATGATGTGGATTTTTCAGAAGTAAAAGGGCAAGAAGGTGTAAAAAGGGCAATCGAAATTGCAGCAGCCGGTCATCACAACTTGTTGATGATAGGGCCACCGGGTACCGGAAAAACGATGATTGCTCGAAGAGTTCCCACTGTTCTTCCGGAACTTACTCAGGAAGAATCCCTTGAACTTACTAAAATTTACAGTATTTCCGGAATTTTGCCCAAGAATAGCTCATTAATTAGAAAAAGGCCATTCAGGGCACCCCATCACAGTATTACCCCTGTGGGTATGATAGGAGGAGGGAGGGTCCCAAAACCGGGAGAAGTTACCCTCTGCCATTACGGGGTGTTATTTCTTGATGAAATTCCTGAATTTGACAGAGAAGTGTTGGAGCTATTAAGACAACCAATGGAAGACGGTTGTGTTTCCATTGTGAGAAATAATGCTAAAATAATATTTCCATCCAAATTTATGTTAATTGCAGCAATGAACCCCTGTCCGTGCGGTTATTACCTTGACCCATTCCATGAGTGTTCGTGCAATCCCGGGAAAATTCAGAAATATCTCGGGAAAATAAAAGGGCCTTTGCTGGACAGAATTGACCTGCAAATTGAAGTAGCTTCTGTGAAATTCTCAGATTTTGAGGATACAAAATCCACCGATTCCTTAACTATAAGGAAAAAAGTGGAAAACGCAAGATACATTCAAATTGAAAGATATAAAAATTATGGGATTTTATATAATTCAGAACTGAGTGGTGCTTTAATAAATAAATTCTGCTCAATTGGGAAAACAGAAAAACTTCTTTTAAAAGAAGCTTTTGAAAAATTAAAATTAAGTGCAAGAGCTTTAAACAGGATATTAAAAGTATCCCGTACCATAGCTGATTTAGAGGGAGAAGAAAGAATAAGTGAAAAGCATATTGCTGAAGCATTACAGTACAGAAACTTGGAAAAATACTACGGGCTATAGTTTTCGGAGGTGGTATTTTGACCTATCCAAGAGTAGAAATAAATTTATCTTTGATAAAAAAGAATGCGATGAATATCGTAGAACTGTGTTACAAATACGGTATAGAAGTGATGGGAATTACAAAGGGCGTCTGTGCTTTGGAACCAGTAGTGCAAACGATGATCGAAGGAGGAGTAAAAAAACTGGGGGATTCACGTATAAAAAATATAGTAAAATTAAAAAGTTTCGGTGTAAATTTACCTGTTTACCTAATCCGGATTCCTATGCCCTCCGAAATAAACGATGTAGTAAATTTTGCGGATGGTAGTTTTAATTCGGAATTTGAAGTAATAAAATTGATTTCTCAAAAAGCAGTTGAAAATGGTAAAGTACATAAAATTATATTAATGGTTGATGTAGGGGATTTAAGGGAAGGAGTCATGCCGGAAGATGTTAAGGACTTAGTAGGAAAGATTTTAGAACTTCCCGGAATAGAGTTTGAGGGAATAGGTACCAATGTGGGGTGTTATGGAGGAGTACTCCCTTCAATAGAAAATACCTCAATTTTGGTGGAAATAGCTGAGGAATTGGAAAAATTTTATGGAATTCGAGTAAAAACCATTTCGGGAGGTAATACCGCTACTTTAAAAATGGTTGAAGAAGGGGTTTTGCCCCGCCGCATTAATCAATTAAGGATTGGTGAAGCTATTCTTTTGGGTACGGATTCAACAAACTTTCGAAAGATCCCTAACACTTATCAGAATACGGTGATCCTTAAAGCGCAAGTAATAGAAGTCAAAACAAAGCCTTCAAAACCTATTGGAGAAATAGGAAGGGATGCTTTTGGTAACATTCCTGTTTTCGAAGATAAAGGCCCAATGAAAAGAGCAATAGTAGCTCTGGGAAAACAGGATTGCAGGATAGAAGGATTAATTCCAGATGAGGATCATATAAATATCCTCGGGGCCAGCAGTGATCACCTTATTCTTGATGTAACAAATTCACTTAAAGAAATAAGAGTTGGGTCAATAATTGACTTCAAAATGAATTATGGCACAATGTTAGGACTTATAACCTCCCCTTATGTGGAAAAAATTGTGGTATAGTTTAACTTTTAAAATTAATAAGACATATTTTTGGGAGGAATTTATATGCTAAATGAAATATGGGAAAAAATAGATTCGGAAGTGGAGCTTAATAAGCAAGAACTCTGCTATATTCTTTCTTTAGAAGACCCGGAAAAGTTAGAAATTCTTTATCAGAAAGCTGATAAAATAAGAAAAAAGTATGTTGGAGATGAGGTTCATCTTAGAGGACTGATTGAGTTTTCAAATTATTGCAGGAATAATTGCCTTTATTGCGGAATACGCAGGGATAATAAGAAGGTAAGACGTTATCGAATGGAGATTGATGAGATTTTTGAAACCGTATCATTGGCTTCAAGATTGGGTTATAAAACTGTTGTGCTGCAATCAGGGGAAGATATGTACTATACTCTGGATAAGCTTACAGAACTTATAAAAAGGATAAAAAATGATATGGATATTGCCATTACGCTGAGCATCGGTGAGCGGTCCTATGAAGAGTATGAAAAACTTTATGAGGCTGGAGCTGATAGATATTTAATGAGATTTGAGACATCAAATCCCGAGCTTTATGCTAAGCTTCATCCGGATTCAAGCTTTGAAAATCGTATTAATATTTTGAAGTGGCTAAAACAAATAGGATACCAAACCGGTTCGGGAGTAATGATAGGATTACCCGGTCAAACCATTGAAGACCTGGCTGAGGATATATTAATGTTTAAGAAACTTGATCTCGATATGATAGGGGTAGGCCCTTATATTTGTCACCCCGATACACCTCTTGCAGGCAATCCCGGTGGGACTGCCGAAATGACACTAAAAGTAATTGCTTTGACAAGGATAGTAACGAAAAATACTCATATTCCGGCAACTACAGCTCTTGCTACTTTGAGACCGGAGGATGGCAGGGAAAAAGCTCTGATGGCTGGTGCAAACGTTATTATGCCCAATGTAACTCCTCTGAAATACCGGGAACATTATACTTTATATCCCAACAAAATTTGTATAAATGAAAGTGCACTGCAGTGCAATTCGTGTATAAAAAGAAGAATTTACTCCATAGGAAGGGTAATAGGAACTGATTACGGACATTCTTTAAAAAAACGAGAAAATGGTTAAGTGTATAAAAAAGCAATCTTATTGCATTGACAGCAGGATTATTTCAGGGTAAAATATCAAAAAAATAGATTATTAGACTACCGGGGGTGCTGCTTAAGTACTGCTTAAGCGGCTGAGACGGGAAATTTTCCCGAACCCTTGAACCTGTTTGGGTAATGCCAGCGGAGGGAAGGTAGTAAAAGTGTGAAATCGTACCGCTGGGTACGATTTTTTATTTGTTCTATATTTTTTATTTATTCTACGCATTTTAAACTAATTAAAAACATCATAAAATAACGGAGGTATAAAAATGATTTCCGGCATTTTAAAAAAAGTCAGGGAAAATAAACCTCTTATACACCATATTACTAATATGGTGACCGTAAATGACTGTGCAAATGTTACACTGGCAGTGGGAGCACTACCTGTTATGGCTCATGCCCTTGAAGAAGTAGAGGATATGGTAAAAGCTGCTTCGTGCTTAGTCCTCAATATAGGTACACTTACGAAAGAGCAGGTAGACGCGATGATAAAAGCCGGGGAAAAAGCGAATCAGCTGGGGATACCCGTTGTGCTTGATCCTGTAGGAGCAGGGGCAACACCTTTACGGACAAAAAGTACCTGGAGAATACTTAACGAAGTGAAAGTTTCAGTAATAAAAGGTAATAGTGCGGAAATAGGTACCCTTGCCGGTGCAGGAGGAGAAATAAAGGGAGTGGAAGCGGTAAAAAGCAGTGAAAATCTTTTGCCTGCTTCCAAGGAACTGGCCAAAAGATTAAATACTGTAGTTGTGGTATCAGGTGCCACGGATATAGTTACAGATGGAGAACGAATAGCCTTTGTCAATAATGGTCACTATTTAATGGGGACGATTACTGGTACTGGATGCATGTTATCGTCGGTTATTGGTAGTTTTTGTGGAGTAGAAAAAGATTATTTTAGAGCTGCCGTTGCAGCTTTAGTAGTTTTTGGTCTTAGCGGTGAACTTGCGGCAAAAAAATCTAATATTTACGGTCCGGCAAGTTTCAAAATAAATTTTTTTGATGAACTTTATAATATAACTGAAGAAAAAATAATTGAAGGTTCAAAATACAAGGTAGAATAATTAGAAGTTAACCTTATAAAAAAGCCAATGATGCCGCGCCTATTGCACCTGCATCTTTATCCAATTTGGCTTTTACGATTTCAAGGTGTTTAAGGTTAGCAGGTAGAGATCTTTCTTTAATGGTTTTCATCATCTTTGAATAGAACATATCCCAGCATTGAGTAAGCCCCCCTCCGATGGCAATGAGCCCGGGATTGAAGATATTTATTAGATTAGCAAGCCCCACTCCAAGATAATATCCCTCATTTTCCACGAGGGTTAAAGCAAAATTATCACCTTTTCTTGCGGCTGAAAAAACGTGTTCCGCCGTAATTTCTTCATTCCGGGCTTTTTCAATTATTTTTGTTTTTATCCCTGATAAAATTCCTTCTTTGGCGAACCTTGACAAAGCAGTGCCCGAAGCATAGGCTTCCCAGCATCCCGAGTTTGTGCATCCGCATATAGGACCTTCAAAATTGATAGTCATATGGCCTACCTCTCCAGCATTTCTTCCTATACCTTTGAAGAGTTTGCCATCGATAAAGATTCCCGCTCCTATACCTGTGCTTATTGTTATGTAAATAAAATTTTTAACTCCCTTTCCGGCTCCGAATAAAAATTCTCCAAGAGCAGCTGAATTAGCATCATTTTCTATAATTATTTTTGTATTAAATTCCCTAAACATAATTGAACATAAAGGGATATCCTTCCATCCCGGGAGATTTGGCGGATTCTGAATGGTTCCCTTTTCTACGTCTATAGGACCAGGAACTCCGATACCTATTCCTGCAATTTCATTCAATGATAAATTTATTTGACTTAAAACATCATAAACACTTTTTTTCATTCTTGAAATTACTTTTTCGGGTCCTTCTTTTGCTAAAGTGGGCATTTCAACCCTGGCAAAAATATTACCGTTATTATCGATAATACAGGTTGCAATTTTTGTCCCTCCAAGGTCAATACCCAACGAAAAATTTTCCATAATTTTTCACCTTCTATTGGTAAATTTTATAATAATATGTTTTAATATAGAAATATTTTAGTGTAAAATTTGTTTTAAATTTCTATAAAAAATGATAAAATAATTAATCGTAATAGGATAAGCCTAATATTAAAATCGGGAGTATGATATAGAAATGAGCGGCATAAGAAATCCTTTTGAAGCTTTTAAATCTAAGAATTTTAAATATTTTTGGATGGGACAGTGCATTTCCCTTATTGGTACCTGGCTTCAGAATACAGCGCTTTCCTGGCTTGTTCTAACGTTAACAAATTCTGCCTTTTTGGTGGGGTTCTATAATGCGGTTCAATTTACACCCCAATTATTTTTGTCCCTTTTGGCAGGAACTATAGCCGATCATTTACCAAAGAAAAAGTTATTGATATTTACCCAGAGTTTATTAATGCTATTAGCCTTTTTGTTATCAGTTTTGACCTGGAAGAAAATAATTAATTACTACATCCTACTAATTTTTGGTTTATTGATCGGGATAGTAAATACTTTCGATATGCCTGTTAGACAATCTTTCGTTATAGAATTGGCCGGCCAGGAATTACTTTATAATGCTGTTGCGCTAAATTCTATGAATTTTAATCTTGCAAGGATAATAGGTCCTGCAATTGCGGGAATCCTTCTTAAAAATGTCGGAATGAGTATTTGTTTTTTGTTAAATGGATTAAGTTTTATTGCAGTATTAATAGGTCTTTTTTTAATTGATGTGGGCATAAAGCCTATGAATACAAAGAAAAACAATAAAATGCTCATAGATATTTGGGAAGGCTTAAAATATACCAGAAGAAATAAAATTATTTTGCAAACAATAATATTACTCTTTATAATGAATGTGTTTATAATGAATTTTAACGTATTAATTCCCCTGTATACAAAATATGTTTTGCATAAAGATGAAGCAGGATACGGTTTTCTGCTTTCCTCAATGGGAATCGGTGCTCTATTAGGGGCACTTTTTGTAGCAGTTAAAAGTAATAAAAGGCCTAATATAAAAACTCTTTATTTTTCTTTGATATTTTACTCATTAATATTTGTTTTAATTGGGATCAATAAAAATTACCATTTTTCATCAATTTTGTTCATGTTAGCGGGGTTTTCTGCAATTCTTTTTACAACTACCGCTAATTCATCTCTGCAGCTTTCTTCTTCTGACGAATATCGAGGGAGAGTTATGAGCTTGTACACTATGATTTTTGCAGGTACAACACCTTTGGGCAGTTTAATATCAGGTTCTTTTGCCCAGATTCTAAACATAGATAAAGCGTTTATTGCCTTAGGGTTAAGCTGTACTATATTATTTTCCCTGTACTTTTTTGCCATAAATAACAACAAAAGAATTAATTTAAAAAGGGTAGATGATTTATAGCTCTACTTTTTCAAAAAGATCGGGTATTAATACGCTGACATTAAATAATTTCTCCATTTCTTTTTTAAAATTTTCAGAAGCCTTTTCTTCTCCATGAGTTATAAATATTTTTTTCGAGACTCCGTTTTTTATATTTTTTACCCAGTTAATAAGTCCTGCTATATCGGCATGTCCGGAAAGGCCGGTAAGATTATAAACCTTTGCTTTTACTACCATCTCTTCGCCGAAAATTCTGACTTTTTTTGCATTATCCAGTATTTTCCTGCCAAGGGTTCCTTCAGCCTGATAACCTACGAATACTATGGATGTGGTATCTTTCCAGATGTTGTGTTTCAGGTGATGTTTTATTCTTCCTGCTTCACACATCCCGCTGGATGAGATAATTACAATGCCGTTTTTATCGTTTAATGCCATTGATTCTTCTGCACTGGAAGTAGTATACAGGTTGTTGAATCTTAAAATATCTATATCCTGTCCAAGAAGGTTAATAGCTTCTTCATCGTAACATTCTTTATGCTTTTCGTAAATTTCGAGGGCTTCCTTTGCAAGTGGGCTATCAAGGTATATTTCCATATTGGAAAGTTCTTTTCTCTTTTCAATGTCTATATAATAGTTCAGTAAATATAAGATTTCCTGAGCTCGCCCTACTGAAAAGGCTGGAATAATTACATTTCCGCCTTTTTTTACCGTGTTAATTATAATATCATATAATTTTTTTATTTCTTCGGTTTTATCGTGCAACCTATCTCCATAAGTTGATTCTATTATTAAATAATCGGTATAATCAATATATTCATAATCTCTAATTATTGGTATATTATAATTTCCTAAATCACCAGAAAAAGTTATAAGAATTTCATTATTTTTTTCTTTGATTTTTAAAATTATTATCGAAGAACCCAATAAATGTCCGGCATCCTTAAACATTACATGAATATTTTCATCAATAACAATCCACCTGTCGTAGGGGGACTTAATTATATATTCCGGTATTCGCAGGGTGTCTTCTACGGTATATAATGGCTTGATTGGGACCAGCCCTTTTCTCTGTCTTTTTTTATTTTGCCATTTGCTTTCCAGCTCCTGGATGTGAGCACTATCTTTTAACATAATTTCCATTAAATCGGCAGTTGCGGAAGTGGCAAATATACTACCGTTAAAACCATTTTTAAAAAGTAAGGGTAATCTTCCTATATGATCAATATGTGAATGGGTAATTATTACAAAATCCAAATCACGTGGATCGAAAGGGAAGGGTTCAAAGTTTAATTCGCTTTTCTCACCCTGAAACATTCCGCAATCTATTAAAAATTTTCTATTTTCTGTTTCAATGTAATAACAGGAGCCTGTTACCAGTTTTGCAGCACCGCAAAAGCTTATTCTCATTTTGTTACCCCCTTTTTGATAATTATAGCATATTTGTTTTTTCTAAAGTTATCAGTTCTGTTAAATAAATAAAATAATAACTCTAAAAAATAATAGATGAAAAGATTTTTTAAATATTAAAAGAAATATAATAAAACTGTTGAAGTAAACTTTTCAGAATGATATTATTTTGCTTAGGTTTTTTTGGTTAACCTGTTATTAAAAAGAAAATGATACAAATTGTAAATAGGAGTGAAAAATATGTCAAGAAGAGGGTTGTTGCTTTTATATACGGGCAATGGTAAGGGTAAAACTACTGCTGCATTAGGCCTTGCTTTAAGAGCCATAGGCCATGGTCAAAAGGTATTCATGATACAGTTTATGAAAGGTAATTCTAATTATGGGGAAATACAAGCCTCGAAATATCTACCGAACTTTACTATCATACAGAAGGGGCAAGATAAGTTTGTAAAAAAAGGTAATCCTGACCCATTGGATATAAAGCTTGCAGAAGAGGGACTTGAGCTTGCAAAAGAGGTTTTGCAAAAAGGAGAACATGATTTGGTAATCCTTGATGAAATAAATGTATCTGTAGATTTTGGGCTTTTAAAAGAAGAAGATGTATTAAGTCTGATAAATTTAAAAAAACCTCATACCACATTGGTTTTAACAGGAAGATATGCCACCGAAAAATTGATATCAATGGCGGATATGGTTAGTGAAGTAAGAGAAATAAAACACCATTATGAAAAGGGAGTACCTGCACAGGAAGGAATTGAATTTTAAATACTGGAGAATTAAAATGATTGAAGAGAGAAAAGAAATTATTATTTTTTTAAACCTTATAGAGAATATTGGTTATATTAGAGCAAAAAGTATTTTAAGTGTGTACAATAGCTTAAAAGAATTGAGAAAAGCAAATAAAGAGGAGCTTTTGAAAATTCCCAATATCTCGGATAAAATAGCAGGAAAAATATTATTTGGTTTAAAAGAATTCAATCCTCTAAAAGAAATAGAAAAAGCTGAAAAAATGGGTTGTAAAATTATAACAATCGACGATAAGGATTATCCTCAAAGATTAAAAGAGATCTACGACCCACCTTTGGTTATCTATGTAAAAGGTAAAAAAGAGTTTCTAAAAAAAGAAGGTATTGCAATTGTAGGTACGAGAAAACCCACCGAATACGGTAAAAAGGTTGCAGAGGATCTAGCTGCAAAATTGGCGGAAAGAAATCTTAATATCATAAGCGGACTGGCAAAAGGTATAGATTCTTTTGCCCATAAAGGAGCATTAAAGGTAGAAGGTATTACGGTTGCAGTCTTAGGAACGGGAATTGACATAATTTACCCTCCCGAAAATAATAAATTATTTCAAGAGATTGCGGAGAAAGGAGCAATCATAACAAGTTTTCCCGTAGGCACCGAACCACTTCATTATAACTTTCCTGCGAGAAATAGAATAATCAGCGGTTTATCTCTGGGAGTAGTAGTAGTAGAGGCGGGAGAAAGGAGCGGTGCATTGATAACTGCAGATTTTGCTTTAGAACAGGGGAGAGAGGTTTTTGCAGTTCCCGGAATGATTTACAGCCCGATGAGCAAGGGACCTCATAAGCTTATAAAGCAGGGAGCAAAATTAGTAGAAAATGAAGAAGATGTTTTAATGGAATTAAATATTGGAAATAATTTTTATAGTGGGAAAAACTCTACAAGTGTAAAAAAAGAGGAATTAAGTTTATCTAAAGAAGAAAGGGAAATTCTAAAAATTATCGATTTTACTCCGATACATAAAGAAATTCTGGGAATTAAAACTAATTATTCTCCGGCTAAGATTAATGAAATATTAACAAAATTGCAGTTAAAAGGAATAATTTCTCAAATCGCAGGAGGATATGTAATAAGGAATTGAGGTGGTTATTGTGGCCAAATCACTTATTATTGTTGAATCTCCGGCAAAGGCAAAGACAATAAGTAAATTTTTGGGTAAAAATTTTAAAGTGGCTGCATCCATGGGACATGTTAGAGATCTGCCCAAAAGTCAATTGGGAATAGATTTAGAAGATGGCTTTGAACCAAAATATATCACAATTAGAGGAAAGGGTTCTATAATTGATAATCTTAAAAGGGAAGCCTCAAAAGTAGAAAAAATATATCTTGCAACCGACCCTGATCGGGAAGGAGAAGCTATTTCCTGGCATTTAGCTCAACTTTTAGGAATCCCACAGGATTTGCCTTGCCGGGTGGAATTCCACGAAATTACCAAAAATGCCGTAACTAATTCAATCAAATCCCCACGAACAATAAATAAAAATCTTGTGAATGCTCAGCAAGCCAGGCGTGTTTTAGATAGACTTGTGGGTTATATGATTAGCCCCATATTATGGAAAAAAATAAAAAGAGGTTTAAGTGCCGGAAGGGTACAATCGGTAGCCGTCAGGCTAATATGCGATAGAGAAAATGAGATCAGGAATTTTGTGCCAGAAGAATACTGGACAATTGATGCAGAATTAATGGAAGAGATTTCCAAATCAACTTTTTTAGCCAAGCTATTTTCGAAAAAGGGCGAAAAAATTTCTATTAATAATAAGGAACAAGCGGAAAAAATAGTAAATGACTTAAAGGAAGAAAAATTCACGGTTTTGGAAGTTAAAAAAGGAGAAAGAAAGAGAAATCCTTCATTGCCTTTTACAACAAGTACAATGCAGCAAGAAGCTTCACGAAAGTTGGGATTTACCGCTAAAAAAACCATGATGATTGCCCAACAGCTTTATGAGGGACTTGATATAAAAGATGAGGGTACGGTGGGTCTTGTTACTTATATCCGAACGGATTCTACAAGAATATCTGAACAAGCCCAGTTAGAAGCAAAGAAGTACATTGCCGAAAATTTTGGCAAGGATTTTATTAATGATTCTCCGATTCAGCAAAAACAGAAAAAGAATATACAGGATGCCCACGAAGCTATAAGACCCACGTCCGTTTATAGAACCCCTGAAAAGATAAAGGATTCCCTGTCAGAAGACCAGTATAAGCTTTATAAACTTATTTGGGAAAGGTTTTTAGCCAGCCAGATGGCACCCGCCATATATGATTATGTTTCTGTGGATATTAAAGCGGGAGAATATATTTTTAAAGCCACAGGTTCTCATATGAAGTTTAAAGGCTTTATGGTAGTCTATATAGAAGGAGCCGATGAGGAACAGGAAAAAGAAGAAACGATGCTTCCAGATTTAATTGAAGGGCAGGAGCTGGCTTTAAAAGACTTAAAGGCCGAGCAGCATTTTACTCAGCCACCTCCGAGGTTCACCGAAGCCATGCTGGTAAAGACCCTGGAAGAAAAAGGCATAGGTCGTCCAAGCACCTATGCGCCAATAATCGATACCATTACAAAGAGGGGCTATGTGGAAAAGGAAAAAGGAAGGTTTAAACCTACGGAACTGGGAGAAATAGTAACGGAGCTATTAAAAGAATACTTTAGCGATATAGTCGATATAGGTTTTACAGCAGAAATGGAGGAGCAATTAGATAAAATCGAAACCGGAGATGAAGACTGGCGTAAAATCGTTGAAAGTTTTTATAAACCTTTTGAAAAAAAACTAAGGATTGCTGAAAAAGAGATAGGAAAGATACAACTAAAAGAGGATGAGGAAACCGAAGAAATATGCGAATATTGCGGGAGAAAGATGGTAGTAAAACGGGGCAGATATGGGAAATTTTTAGCATGTTCGGGTTTTCCCGAATGTAAAAACACTAAACCTATAGTTGAGGATACCGGAGTAAATTGCCCCTTATGCGGAGGCAAAATTTTAGTAAGAAAAACAAAAAAAGGCAAAAAATTTTATGGATGTGAGAATTATCCCGAATGCAATTTTGTTTCCTGGTATCCCCCTGCCGGCATCCCATGTCCTAAATGTGGAAATTTGATGGTTTTAAAATCAGTGAAAGGGCATCATAAAGCTGTTTGTACCAACAAAGAATGCAATCATGAAGAAATTTTTCCTGATAAAGAGGGTGGAAAAAATGTATGAGGTAAAGGTAGTAGGTGGAGGACTTGCAGGATGTGAAGCTGCATGGTATCTGGCCAACCACGGAGTTAAAGTAAAACTCTACGAAATGCGGCCCAAAAAAATGACCCCCGCTCATCATACAGATAAATTAGCGGAATTAGTATGCAGTAACTCCCTGCGATCTCAGGAAATTACTACTGCAGCAGGAGTTTTAAAAGAAGAAATGCGATTGCTTTCTTCTATAATAATACAAAAAGCCCATGATTACAGCGTTCCTGCCGGTTCAGCCTTAGCAGTAGATAGAGAAAAATTTTCCAATGCAATTACCCTTGAAATACAAAACCACCCAAATATTGAGCTAATAAGGGAAGAAGTTACTCAAATTCCCGATCCTCCTGCAGTATTGGCTACAGGTCCCTTAACTTCCGAAAATTTATCCTATGCACTGATGGAACTTTTAGGTAGTAAATATCTGTATTTTTATGATGCAGCAGCACCTATAATTACTGCAGATTCAATAGATTGGAATATTGCCTTTTGGGGATCCAGGTATGGTAAAGGCTATGAAGATTACGTAAATTTACCGATGACCGAGGAAGAATATTACAATTTTTACAATGAGCTTATTAATGCCGAAGTGGTTGAACTTAAGGAATTTGAAAAGCCCCAATATTTTGAAGGGTGTATGCCAATAGAGGTAATGGCAAAGAGAGGTCCTCAAACTCTTCTTTTTGGGCCTTTAAAACCTGTAGGAATCGTAAACCCGAGAACGGGAGAACAACCTTTTGCAGTAGTTCAGTTACGTAAAGAAAATAGAGAGGGGACTTTATTTAATATAGTAGGTTTTCAAACGAGTTTGAAATGGCCGGAACAAAAAAGGGTTTTTAGCAAAATACCGGGATTGAAGGATCCTGAATTTGTGAGATATGGTTTTATTCACAGAAATACATTTATTTTAAGCCCCAAATTTTTAAACCCCACCTTGGAATTAAAAATAAAGAAAGGTATTTTTCTTGCAGGGCAAATAACTGGAGTCGAAGGATATATAGAATCAGCGGCATCGGGTATCGTTGCGGGGATAAATGTCTTACGTTATATAATTGGTATGGAACTTCTTGTATTTCCAAAGGAAACAGTTATTGGTGCATTGTTAGATTATATTA
Organism: Thermovenabulum gondwanense; assembly: GCF_001601575.1. Classification (NCBI taxonomy): domain Bacteria; kingdom Bacillati; phylum Bacillota; class Clostridia; order Thermosediminibacterales; family Thermosediminibacteraceae; genus Thermovenabulum; species Thermovenabulum gondwanense. The sequence continues at coordinate 143,130 of NZ_LOHZ01000042.1, read as the reverse complement.
CAACGGCAGATGCAAAAAATTTTCAACCCATGAAGGCAAATTTTGGAATACTTCCGCCTTTAAGTGAAAAAATTAAAAATAAGAAAATAAAATATGAAAAATTGGGCGAAAGAGCAATCAATGTATTAAAAAATTTCATTATGGAAAATAATGTAATATAGTTCAAAATTTTAATGTATTTTTCAAAAAAAATTAACAAAGAATTTAAAAATAATTTAGAATTTAATATTGCATTATATACTTTCATATGGTAGTATAATATAGGCTCTTTTCAAATCGAGGCGATAAGGATGGAATACCTGATAGATAGTTTTTTGAGTTTTTTAAAGGGGAAAAATCGTTCCGAGAATACACTTAAAGCCTATGCCGAAGACCTTTTACAGTTTATGGAATATTTAAAAGAAAAAAAAATATCTGATATTGAATCTTTAAACAAAATTGACTATGTTTTGATAAGAGGTTTTCTTGCAAACTTGAGGGAAAAAGGATTGGAGAAAAGAACTGTTGCAAGGAAAATATCTGCAATAAGAGCTTTTTACAAATACCTTTTGAAAGAAGAAGTAGTTAAAAATGATCCGACGGTGCACATCCAGGGTATGAAATTACCTAAAAAACTGCCCGAGTTTTTATATCCAAATGAGATTAATGAACTATTGAATTTACCGGATAATTCTTATTTGGGAATAAGGGATAAAGCCATATTAGAATTACTGTATGCGACCGGGATCAGGGTTGGAGAAATGACTAATATTAAACTTAAAGATTTAGATTTGGTCAATAAAATTTTGTTTGTATTTGGAAAGGGGTCAAAAGAACGGCTTGTTTTTTTTGGTGAAAAAGCAAAAGAATCCCTTGAAACTTACTTAAAAATTTCAAGACCGGTTCTTTTAAAGAGCGGGGAAGAGGAACATTTATTTTTGAATAAAAATGGGACCCGATTAACGGACAGGAGTATAAGGCGTATTGTAGAAAAATATGTGAAGAAACTCTCCTTTATTAAAAAGGTTACTCCTCATACACTAAGGCATACTTTTGCTACACATCTTTTGGAAAATGGTGCAGATTTGAGGACCGTACAGGAACTTTTGGGACATACGAGCCTTTCTACCACTCAGATATATACACACGTGACAAAAGAAAGGCTTAAAGAGGTCTACGAGAAAGCATTTCCTCATAAAAAAAGGAGTGATTTTATAAATGATGAGAGCTACCACTATAGTGGCGATGGTGAATAAAAAAGGTGCTGCTATAGCGGGCGATGGGCAGATTACTTTTGGTGAGCATACCATTATGAAACATCATGCAAAAAAAATCAGAAAACTGTACAATGGGAAGGTACTGGCAGGATTTGCAGGTTCAGTGGCTGATGCTGTTACTTTATTTGAAAAATTTGAAGGAAAACTGGAAGAGTTTCACGGACATTTACTAAGAGCTGCGGTAGAACTTGCCAAGGAATGGCGTACCGATAAAATGCTGAGAAGATTGGAAGCACTTTTAATAGCTCTGGATAGAGAACACATACTGATTATTTCGGGGAACGGTGAAGTAATTGAACCGGATGATGGGATAGCTGCGATTGGTTCCGGTGGCCCTTATGCCTTGGCTGCTGCAAGAGCTTTATCAAAATATACAGAGCTTGAACCGAAAAAAATAGTAGAAGAATCCTTGAAAATAGCTTCTGAAATATGTGTTTATACCAATGATTATATAAGTGTTGAAGAACTATAAGGAGGTGAGCATATGGAAGATTTTACACCAAAAAAAATAGTAGAAGAATTGAACAAGTATATTGTAGGACAGGATGAAGCCAAAAAATGTGTAGCAATTGCTCTTCGCAATAGGATAAGGAGACAAAAGTTACCTCCGGAAATGCAGGAAGATATTATTCCGAAAAATATCTTAATGATTGGCCCAACAGGGGTAGGGAAAACCGAGATTGCAAGAAGACTTGCTAAATTAGTTAACGCTCCTTTTGTGAAAGTAGAAGCTACAAAATTTACCGAAGTCGGATATGTGGGAAGAGACGTGGACTCTATGGTGAGAGACCTTGTGGAAACCTCCATCAGGATGGTTAAAGTGGAAAAGATTGAAAAAGTTAAAGATAAAGCCAAGGAATTGGCAGAATTAAGAATTGCAGAAATTTTAGAGCCCGATCCTTCCAGAACCTCTAACATTAAAAATCCTTTTGAAATGGTTTTTGGCACTTTTCAGAAAAATACATATGAGGATGATGAAGAATTTGAGAGAAGGCTTAATGAAGCCAGGAAGAAAAGGAAGGATATTTTAGAAAGGATTAAAGCGGGAGAATTTGACAAAGAATTAATCGAAATTGAAGTGGATGACAATAAGACACCTTTTTTAGAAGTTTTCTCTTTTGCCGGTGCCGAGGATATGGGTATAAATTTTCAGGATTTATTCGGGAACATATTTCCCAAAAAGAAAAAAAAGAAGAAAATTACGGTGGAGAATGCAAGGAGAATATTGATTCAAGAAGAAGCTCAAAAACTGATTGATATGGATGAAGTAATAAATGAAGCAATTTCGAGGGCTGAAGAAACCGGTATTATCTTCATAGATGAAATCGATAAAATAGCGGGCAGGGAAAAAGGTTATGGACCTGATGTTTCCAGAGAAGGGGTGCAAAGGGACATTCTACCTATTGTTGAAGGATGCACCGTTGTAACCAAATACGGACCTGTTAAAACCGATCACATTTTGTTTATTGCAGCAGGAGCCTTTCATATTTCAAAACCTTCGGATCTAATACCTGAATTGCAGGGGCGTTTTCCAATAAGAGTAGAATTAAAGAGCCTTTCTAAAGAGGATCTAAAAAGAATACTTATTGAACCTAAAAATTCCCTTATTAAACAATATAAGGCATTATTGGAAACTGAAGGAATAAAAATAGAATTTTCTGAAGATGCTATAGATGAGATAGTAAAAATAGCCGCCTATGTGAATGAACATATGGAGAATATAGGAGCAAGACGCTTACATACAATTATGGAAAAATTATTAGAAGATATTTCTTTTGAAGCACCGGATGTGATTGAAAAAGAAATTAATATAAATGCCGATTATGTGAGAAAAAAATTAAGTGACATAATCGAAGATAAAGATTTAAGTATGTATATCTTATAAAATCTAAAGGAGGAGATATAATGAGTAAAGAATTATTAGAAAAAACCAGGAGAATCAATAAATTGCTGCAGAGGTCTGCAGGGTACCCGGTTGATTTTAGTGAGGTTTGTAAAATTTTAACTGAGGTATTAAATGCCAATGCTTATGTAGCCAGTAGAAAAGGGAAAGTCTTAGGTTATTCAATTCTCGAAAATTATGATTGTGATGTCATACAAAACAAAATAATTGAAGAAAAAATGTTTCCAAAGGAATACAATGATAAACTTCTTGAAATTCATGAAACTCGTTCTAATATACCCCAGGAGGAAATTGAATGCGTATTCGATAGAGAAGTAAAATGCCCTCATCCCGAAAAACTTGTTACAATTGTTCCCATTAATGGTGGAGGAGAAAGGCTCGGAACACTTGTACTTGCGAGATTTGGCGAAGAATTTACAGATGAGGATTTAGTTCTGGCAGAATACAGTGCCACCGTAGTTGGAATGGAGATTTTACGTTCTAAGACAGAAGAAATTGAGGAAGAAGCGAGAAAAAGAGCAGTGGTTCAACTGGCAATTGGAACTCTTTCCTTCTCGGAGTTAGAAGCTGTTCAGCATATATTTGAGGAATTGGATGGAAATGAAGGCTTATTGGTAGCCAGTAAAATAGCGGATAGGGTCGGGATTACCCGTTCTGTTATAGTCAACGCTTTAAGGAAGTTTGAAAGTGCAGGGGTTATAGAGTCGAGATCTCTTGGAATGAAGGGAACATATATTAAAGTGCTCAACGATAAACTTATTGATGAATTGAAAAAGATGCGTTCATAAAATGCGTGAAGCAATTCACGCATTTTTTTATGATTAATTTAAGTTTATTTATGGAAATAAATAAAATTATTTACAATTAAATTTATAATAATATAATTTAATTAAGGAAAACATTATAGAAAAATGTCGAAAAGGGCAAACCTGTCGAAAGGCAGGGACGCAAAGCTATGGGCCTAAGGCATATCATGCTATGGCTGCCAGGCTGCCGAATAATTTTTAAAAGGCAGCCTATTTTCCACGGTAGGTTGTTTTTTTATTAATAATTTTGTCGTATAAAAGAAAAATTTGTTATGATATAATATTTTATAAACGAATTTATTGCATTTTTTTACAAATTTTTTATATATTTTCTTGATGTTGCAGGAAATTGCAAAAAAAAGTAGTAATTTTTTAATTTAGGGATATAGTGTATTTAGTTTTTAAAAGAGGTGCAGATTATGGGAATTTTCGAGAATATTTCCTTAATGGAAAAGGCTTTAGATGCAAAATGGCTGAGAAATGAGGTAATCGCTAATAATATAGCAAATGCGGATACACCAAATTTTAAAAAAACAAAGGTGATTTTCGAAGATTATTTAAGGGATTTTTTAAGTAAAAACAATAAAATTTCTTTATCTACTACAAACGAGAGACATATTAAAAAGATCTATTCCCCTTTAACCTTGAAGCCTGTACTTTATCGTGAGGAAAATACCGCATACAGAGAAGATGGTAACAATGTAGATGTGGAAAAAGAAATGGTGGAACTCGCAGAAAACAGCCTGTCTTATAATGTACTGGTGGAGCAGGTTTCAAAAGAGTTTTCCTTGTTAAGGACTGCTATAAATGAAGGGAGGAAATAATAATTGAGTATTTTTAAATCAATGGAAATAAGTGCTTCGGCTTTGACAGCTCAAAGATTAAGGCTTGATGTAATATCCAGCAATATAGCCAATGTGGATACTACGAGGACGGAGAAGGGTGAACCCTACAGGAGAAAAATGGTAGTTTTTCAAGAAATGAATGAAAGTTCGGATTTTAATGAAATATTAAGGGATAAGATAAATTATAGCGGAAAAGGTGTGAGGGTTGCGGCCATTATAGAAGACCAAAGGCCATTTAAAATAGTATATGACCCAGCTCATCCTGATGCGGATGAAAAGGGATATGTAAGAATGCCCAATGTAAACATTGTAGAAGAAATGGTTGATATGATTTCTGCAACAAGAAGTTATGAAGCTAATGTTACCGCGATAAATTCCACCAAGAATATGATAAGTAAAGCACTGGAAATTGGAAAAGGATAAAAAATTATATGGGAGGAGAAATAATTGGAAATAAATAGAATAGAAAAGGTATCTTTAAATCCAATAGGTTTAAATCAACGAAAGGAAGAAAATTCTTCTTCAGAATTTGTTAATTTCTTAAAAGAAGCATTAAACCGGGTAAACGATTTGCAAAAGGATTATGAAAATAAGGCAAATGACTTTTTACTGGGTAATGATGTAAATGTCCACAATCTGATGATATCTGCGGAAAAGGCAAAACTTTCTCTGGAGCTTACCGTACAAATCAGGAATAAAGCTATTGAAGCATATCAGGAAATAATGAGAATGCAGATATAAGGGTAAAGGTGGAAAATAAATGAATTTTGAAGAAATTAAAACAAGAATCATAGAATTCTGGGAAAGTAAAAGTAAAACTCAAAAAATTAGATTTATAAGCGGAACGATTATAGTATTGCTTTCCGTTTTTTTACTTTTTTATTTTATTACAAAACCCCAGTATGCCGTTTTATATTCCAATTTGGATACCAAAGATGCGGGCGAAATAGTAAAAAGGCTTGATGCAATGAAGGTTAAATACAGACTTATTGATTCTGGAAAAACTATTGAAGTTGAATCTAAGGATGTCTATAAAATTCGTCTTTCTCTTGCTCAAGAAGGACTTCCAAGTGGTGGAGAGATTGGATTTAATGATATTTTTGGGAAAATGAATCTCGGCATGACAGAGTGGGAAAAACAGGTGAGATATAATCAGGCACTTCAGGGAGAATTAACAAGAACCATAAAAGAATTAAATCAGGTAGAAGAGGCAAGGGTGCATCTTGTTATACCCCAGAAAACTCTTTTTATCGATCCATCCGGCCAAAAGGAAGCGTCGGCTGCGGTATTCTTAAAATTAAAACCTGGAGAAAAACTGGAAGAAGAAGAGGTAAAGGGTATTATAAATTTAATTTCCCATTCAGTTGAAGGTTTGAAACCTGAAAACGTAACAATTGTGGACGAGTATGGGAGAGTACTTTCCAATATATCCCTCTCGGAGGATAATTCAAGGCAAATTGTAGACTCTCAATTTGCCGTACAATACAAGTTTCAAAATGATTTACAATCAAAGGTTCAATCCCTTTTGGAACAAATATTTGGTCCCGGGAACGTTGCTGTTAGAGTAAATGCTCAATTGAATTTTGATAAAAAGGTAGTAGAAAACAAATTGTTTACCTCGCCGAATCCAGAGTCCGGAGAAGGAATATTACGAAGCGTCCAGGAAATTAAGGAGTATTTTAGCGGGAATTCTTCTTCCCCGGTGGGTGTCCCCGGAACAACTTCACAAATACCCGGTTATCAAGGGCAACAAAATCAAGGTGGCTCATCAAGTTATCAAAAAACGGATACGGTAAAAAATTACGAATTAAATGAGTCTATTGAAAATATTACCATTGCACCTGGAGCGGTTAAAAAATTAACGGTATCTGTGGTTATTAACAGGAATTTGACCGATGAAGAGAAAAATAAAATAGCTTCCTTAGTGGGAAGTGCAATAGGCTTTGACAGTAATAGAGATATTATTACAGTTGAAGGAATGACTTTTGAAAGATCATTAACAGAATCCCTGGCCAAGCAAATGGAAGAAGATAAGAAAAGTCAGGCAAGGCAGAGGTTATATATTTTAGTAATTTCTGCTATTGCATTAATATTAGTTTTTGTGATTGCAAGGCGTTTATTGACAGCGAGAAAAAGGGCAATGGAAGAAAAGCTAGCCCAGCAACTTATCTTACAACAAGCTGCAACTTCTTCAAAGGAAAAAGAAGATTTAAATATCCTTGAAGAAAAAAATAGAACGAGAGATATAGAAATGCTGGTAAGAAATAGGCCGGAAGATGTTGCCAAGATAATTCGATCCTGGCTGAATGAAGAGTGAGGTGTTTGATATGCCTATAAGCCGCCTTACAGGGAGACAAAAAGCAGCAATATTTATCGCTTCCCTTGGGCCTGAACTCGCGGCAAATGTCTATAAATATTTAAAGGAAGAAGAAATCGAGCAATTGACATTAGATATCGCGAGTTTGCGGAAAGTGACCGATGAAGAAAAAAAATCTGTTTTTGATGATTTTAAAACCATGTTTGTTGCCAGCGACTATATCACTCAGGGTGGAATAGATTATGCCAAGGAAATTTTAGAAAAAGCCCTGGGTACGCAAAAAGCCTTTGAAATTATAAACAAACTCACTTCCTCTCTACAGGTTAGACCTTTTGATTTTATACGAAAAGCCGATCCGGCTCAACTTGTGAACTTCCTGCAAAATGAAAACGTACAGACCATAGCTCTTGTTTTAACATACCTTCATCCTGAACAGGCGGCAAAAATACTTTCAAATTTACCTCCGGAAAAGCAAGTGGAGATTGCCAAGAGGATAGCAATGATGGACAGAACTTCTCCTGAGGTTATTTTTGAAATTGAAAAAGTATTGGAAAAACAATTAGCCTCGGTAGTCATGGAGGATTTTACCAATGCGGGTGGTGTACAGGCTATAGTAAATATATTAAATAACGTTGATAGAACCACAGAAAAAAATATCCTTGAAGTGCTTGAAATGGAAAACCCGGAACTTGCTGACGAAATAAAACGCAGAATGTTTGTTTTTGAAGATATTATTGCCCTTGACAATAAAACTATTCAAAGAATACTCCGTGAAGTGGATAATCAGGATCTGGTTCTTGCTTTGAAAGGTTCCAGCGAGGAGGTCAAAAACAAAATATTCTCTAACGTTTCAAAGCGCCAGGCTGAAATGATACAGGAAGATTTACAGTACATGGGACCGGTAAGATTGAGGGATGTAGAAGAGGCACAGCAAAAGATAGTTGCTATTATAAGAAAGCTCGAGGATGCGGGTGAAATTATAATTTCCCGCGGCGGAGGAGATGAGATAATTGTCTAAGGTATTGAAAAGGATTGTACTTTACGATAATCCGGTAAAATTGGAAAACGGTAAAACATTTTTATTTGAAGTACATAATCGTGAGAACCTTGCGGAATTACCGGTTCATCAAAGACAAGAAGACATTATTGATCCCTTTGAACAGGAGATTTTAAAAAAGCAACTCATACAATCAGCTGAGGAGGAAAAGGAAAGAATAATTTCTCAAGCTAAAAAAGAAGCCGAGGAAATATTAACTAAAGCAGAAAATGAAAAAGAACAAATTTTAAAATCTGCTTATGAAAAAGGTTTCCATGAAGGCTATAATAAAGGAATATATGAGGGTAGGAAAAAAGGGGAAGAGCTTTTTTCCGTTTATCTTAATCAATTCAAAGAATTAGAAAAGAATTTATTTTTGGATTACCAGGAAAAATTAGAACAAATCGAAAAGCAGGCTTTAAAATTATCCCTGTACATTGCAGAAAAAATTCTCGGGAAAATTATCGAAATTGACGGCGATTATATAAAAGGACTTATAGAAAAGGGTTTAAAAAAAGCAAGGGAAGATCGGGAGATATTAATTCGATTATCGCCCTCTGATTATGATATTTTGAAGGATAAGTTAGAACAAATAAAAGGAGAAACAGGTTACAAAAAAATTTCAATTATAAGCGATCCTACTTTACAAAAGGGAGACCTTATATTGGAAAATTCCGGGTTTACCATTGATGCGGGCATAAAAACCCAGCTAAATATAATAGAAAAAAAATTGAAAGAGATGGAGCTGATATATGATTGAAGAAAACTTTGAATTTTATAGAAAAATTATAGCAAACACAGAAACGATAAGACCAAAGGGTAAAATTTCGAAAATTGTTGGACTTACTATGGAAGCGGAGGGTCCTATTGCTGAAATTGGGGAGCTTTGTGAAATATCCCCTTATTATTCGAAGGAAAGTGGTAAAAGTATTTTAGCGGAGGTAGTGGGATTCAACGAAGATAAAATTATATTAATGCCTTTAGCGGATATAGAATCTATTGGTCCGGGTTGGGATGTGATTGCCTTAGGGGAAAAGCTTTCGGTTCCGGTAGGGGAAAACCTGCTGGGAAGAATATTAGATGGGTTAGGCAATCCTATAGATGGTAAGGGTCCAATCAAGAATCTAACAAAGTATCCTCTGAATAATAATCCCCCTAATCCCGTTGATAGAAAACCTATAAAAGAGCCTTTGACATTAGGAGTAAGAGCCATTGATGCACTTTTAACCTGTGGTAAGGGACAAAGAATAGGGATATTTGCAGGAAGTGGAGTAGGAAAAAGTACGCTTCTTGGGATGATAGCGAGGAACTCTAAGGCAGATATTAATGTTATAGCCCTGATAGGCGAGAGAGGTAGAGAACTTAATAGTTTTATTCAAAAGGACCTGGGAGAAGAAGGTTTAAGACGCTCGGTAGTTGTAGTGGCAACTTCCGATAACCCTCCTCTGATAAGAACGAAAGGAGCTTTTACCGCTACTGCCATAGCTGAGTATTTCAGGGATCAGGGGATGGATGTAATGCTTATGATGGATTCTATTACGAGATTTGCAATGGCTCAAAGGGAAGTTGGACTTTCAGCGGGCGAGCCACCGGTTAGTAGGGGTTATACGCCTTCGGTTTTTGCCGTACTTCCCAAATTACTGGAAAGAGCGGGCAGGGGAAAGGTGGGCTCCATTACTGGTATTTATACCGTTCTTGTAGATGGGGATGACTTTAATGAACCTATTTCTGATGCCGTAAGAGGGATTTTGGATGGCCATATTGTTCTTTCAAGAACTCTCGCAAACATGAATTTTTATCCTGCAATTGACGTTTTATCAAGTATTAGCAGATTAATGGATGAAGTGATAACGGAAGAGCACAGAAGATTGTCTTTAAGGGTAAAAAACATCCTTTCGGTATATAAGGAAGCGGAAGAATTAATAAACATAGGTGCATATAAAAAAGGCACTAATCCTAAGATAGACGAAGCTTTAAGATATATTGATAGGGTGAATAATTTCTTGAAACAGGAAATAAATGAAAAATCAACCTTTGAAGAAACCTTTGCGCTTTTAAAAGATATTTTTTCCGGGGATGAAATAGAATGAAAAAATTTAAATTTAAATTGGAAAAACTTTTAAATGCTAAAATGGTTATAGAAAATTTAAAAAAAGAAGAACTTTTTAAAGCAAAAAAGAGGTTGGAAGAAGAAAGATATGTTTTAGATTATCTGGAAGGTATTAAAGGCGAAATTTTACTCCAAAGCACCTCGAGACAAGTAGATTCTATAAAAGCTTACGAGTTAATTAATCTTGATAATTTTTATAGAAAATTATCTGAATTGACGTATAAGCAGAGAAAAAAGGTAGAAGAAGCGCAAAGAATGTACGATTGTGCTTTAAATGAATTTTTGAATGCAAAAAGGGAAAGAAGGATTCTGGAAATTTTAAAAGAAAAGAGATTCAAGCTTTTTCTGGAAGAATACGGGAAACAGGCGCAAAAGAATCTGGATGAGCATGCTATAATTGTTTTTTCAAGAAGGGATGAATCGAATTAATGTCTTCAAATAAATTTAAAATTACAGTTTTTATTTTATTAATATTGTTTATAATTACCTTTCTTTTTACCTTATATTTCATCGTAAAATCTGCTGATCCTTCAAAATTAAATCCTAAGGTTCTGTCAATTTTGGAGAAACTCCCGTTTACCAAGAACTTAATTAAGGAAACTAACTCGAATAGTACCCTGCTTTCGAAGGAAGATCTTTTAAAACAGAAAGAAGATGAGCTAAAAAGTAAGGAAGAGCTGTTAAAGCAGAAAGAAGAAGAAATTTTGAAAAAGGAAGAAGAATTGTCAAAAAAAGAAGAGGAACTAAAAAAACTTCAAGCGTATATAGAGGAAGAAAATAATAAATTGGAGAATAACAAAAAGGCAATGAAAGACATTGCTTCCTATTATGAATTAATGGATCCTTCGAGTGCTGCCAAAATATTTGAAGAAATGTCCGTGGATCAAGTGACAAAAATATTATCTAATATGAAAAAGGAATCGGTTTCCAGTATCTTATCCTCTATTCAACCCAAAAAAGCTGCGGAGATTACCAAAAAACTGGGAAATTTATAGAGTTTCTTTTTAAATAATTCAGTTAGAGAAAGGAGGTGAGAAAATGGATAAAACAGTGGTTTGTATTAATTGCAATCCGAACAAGCAGAAAATTAATCCTGTTAGTCTGAAGATAGATAAGATTAAGAGTAACAATAGTAAATTTTTCAATAAATTGATGGAAGTTGAACTTAAACAGAAAATAGGTCTCATTAATGAGGAAAGCGAAATCAATGGTCAGGAAGAAAACATACTTTGGATGTTACTTTCATCTTATTATTTGAATTTTTTTCCTGAAGCCTCTAAAGGTCAGGATATTAATATTATTCAGGATGAGGTAAAAATACCAGAAAATATTACTCATTTACAATTAAATAGCGAAGATGAAGGTAAAGAAATTGAAGAAAAAATTTGGCTTTTACTGAAGGATATAATTTCGGATTGCAAAACCAAAAAAGATTTTGATGAAAAATTTAACCGGTTTTTAGATATTTTGGGTGTTGAGGATGTAGAAAAAGCCGCAATAAAAGAGAAATTTAATGAATATGTTCACAAAGAAAGCTTAGGATTTCTTGAAAAAATGAGTAGAGAAAAAAGCGAAAGGGATGGACCGGTAGAAATCACCCCGGGATATCATGATAAACTTGAATTCACGGATAGCAGTGACAAAAATAATGTTATAAAAATATTAAAAGAAATATTCCCCGGTTCTTCAAATTATAGAAAGATTTTTTCCGAAGATTTAAGAATAGAAGAATCTACAGTCTTGCCGGTGCTCAGTAAGGAAGACATAGGAATTTTAACTACTTCTTTGGAACCGGTGAATAAAGATGAAATACTTGTAAGGGGAGAAAAAGATAAAATTGATTCTAACTTTTTTGAAGAACTGATAGAAAAAATATCGGTTATTGCTAAGGACAAATCAAAAGAGCTTCATATCAGGTTAAAACCCGATCATTTAGGAGAAATGATAATAAAAGTAATAAATGAAGAAAAAAATTTAAAGGCTCAAATCTTTGTAGAAAATCCCTTTGTTAGAAAAGATTTAGAGGCAGGGCTTAATAATTTAAAAAGCCAAATAGTGAAACGGGGTTTTGAGGATGTAAACATAGAATTAGTGAATATTAAAAATGAAATGGGATTTTACAACGACTTTTCCGGCAGGGGAAGGGACTGGTTTTACAAAGCAACTAAACATAAGAATAATTTTAAAATTGAAGATACAAAAGAGCCTTTCGATGTTACAGGTATTACCAAAGGTAGTAAAAATTTATATTTTTGGAGTTTAAGCCAAAGCAACATAGATTATTTTGTTTAATGGGAGGTGATTTATTTGGTAGAACAAATTTATACTCCTTACCAGGTTATGAATACCTCGGTAAGTAAAAGGGATTCAGTTACAAAAAACCTGGGGAAGGATGAATTTTTAAAGCTTTTGATTACCGAATTAAAAAATCAAAATCCTCTGGAACCTTTAGATAGTAAGGAATATATAGCACAGCTGGCTACTTTTACTCAAGTAGAACAGATTCAGGAAATGAGAAGAGAATTGAGCTTTTTATCGAGCATTTCTTTGATAGGAAATAAAGTAAAAGCTGTATATGAAGAAAAGGAGTACTCCGGAGAGGTAAGGGGAATAGTTGTTGATAATAATGAAATAGGTTTACTTATAGGAGATGAAGAAGTAAAAGTACCATTATCCGGTGTAAAAGTAATAAAATAGGTCTTTTGGAGATGAGAAAATGAGTGATTTCATAAAAATTTCGGACTTAATGACTCCATCAAGTACAATTATCGAAAAAGTTGATAAAAACAGATACACCGTTGAAAAACAAGAAAAGGTAAAATCCGATGGCAAATTTAAAGAAATATTAGAAGAAAAATTAAAACTGGATTTAAAAATTTCAGGTCATGCAGCTATGAGAATGAAATTGCGAAACATGAATTTGAGCCAGGAGCAATGGGATAAACTTAAAAATGCTGTAAGTAAAGCTGAAGAAAAAGGAGTTAAGGAGTCATTGATAATCATGGATAAAATGGCTTTCATAGTCAGCATAAAAAATAAAACTGTAATTACTGCAATAGATGAGGAAAATCTAAAAGAAAATGTTTTTACTAACATCGACGGTGCCGTGATAATATGAGCTGGACCGCGTTATGGAGGCTCATGAAACTCCGATAGACCGAGGGGTTTCCGGCACTGAAGAAACTTAGGTAATTGAAAATAAATTATACGGAGGTAATATGTCATGATGCGGTCAATGTTTGCCGGTGTAACCGGCCTCAGAAATCATCAAATCAAAATGGATGTAATTGGCAACAATATTGCCAATGTAAATACGGTAGGTTATAAAAAAAGCCGGGTAACCTTTCAGGAAGCTCTGGCGCAAACCATGAGAGGGGCTTCAGCACCTCAAAATGCAAGAGGAGGAACAAACCCCTTGCAGGTAGGCCTTGGGATGGCTATAGGAGCAATAGAAACAATTCATTCTCCCTCAAGCCTTGAAACTACGGGCAATATGACCGATTTAGCAATTGAAGGAGATGGATTTTTTGTAGTTACCGATGGACAGGAAAGATATTATACCAGGGCTGGAAATTTTGGATTTGATGAAGAAGGAAATTTTGTAAACACTTCTACCGGTTATAAAGTAATGGGCTGGCAGAACGCTCAATCAAAAACTCCCCAAAATATATCTACTATAAATATTAAAAAAGGCATGATGATGCAGGCTAAAGCCACGAGCAAGATATCTTTTTCCAAGAACCTGAATGCCGCCGATCCTGAAAATACCAGCTATGTAATACCGTTTAAAGTTTATGATTCACTGGGAAATCTTCACAATTTAACCATAACCTTTACAAAAACCAATACTCCTAATACCTGGGATTTTGCAATTAATGTTGATCCAAATAATAATATAAACGTTCCTAACAATACAGGTCAATTGCAGTTTAATGAAAATGGAATATTAAATTCAAATAATTCTTATCAATTAGAAATTACCGGCATATCCGGTGTTTCCGAAATCACACTGGATTTTTCAAGTGTTACTCAATATGCAAGGGAAACGACGGTAGATCTTTCCTATCAGGATGGTTATGCTGCGGGAACACTTTTGGGTATTGCGATTGATTCATCGGGAACCATTACCGGGATCTTTGATAACGGTATAAATCAAGAGTTGGCCCAAATTGCACTGTGCAATTTTGATAATCCTTCGGGTCTTATGAAAGCCGGGAAAAATATGTTTAGAGAATCGGCAAACTCGGGTGTGCCCCAGATCGGTTTGCCCGGCACCGGAGGCAGGGGTTCCATTTCTCCCGGTTCTTTAGAAATGTCCAATGTGGATTTAGCCGAAGAATTTACCCAGATGATAATTACCCAGAGAGGGTTTCAGGCAAATTCAAGGATAATTACCGCTTCCGATGAGATGCTTCAGGATTTGGTAAATCTAAAAAGATAAAAATTTAACTGATTTATAAAAGGGCCTGGACCAAAAATGGCCCGGGCCTTTCGGAAAAGAGGTGCGAACTTTTGATTGAAGTAACAAGGCTTAATGGTAAAAAATTTTATATAAACGCCGAATTGATTGAAACGGTGGAATCCACCCCCGATACGGTAATAAAGCTTACCAATGATAAAACTTATTTGGTGGAAGAACCTCCCATGGTAATTATTTCAAAGATTATTGAATATAAAAGAAAAATATTAAAAGGATGTGAATATTGATGGACCGGGCTACTTTGCTTGGGATGATCGGAGGTATTGCGGTTCTTACCTGGGGAATTTACATGGGAGGAAGTTTATCGGCATATGTAGATATTCCATCTTTTTTAATAGTGTTTGGAGGTGTAATTGGGGCTGTTTTTATAAGCTTTCCCTTTTCAAAGGTTATAGAAACTTCAAAGATTTTAAAAATAGTGTTTTTTGAGAAACAGCTGGAAGCAGAGGAAGTTATTTCAACTATTGTAAATTTAGCGGATATAGCAAGAAAAGAGGGGTTGCTTGCTCTTGAAGACAGCGCATCCCAGTTAAAGGATGATTTTTTAAAAAGAGGGATTTTACTTGTGGTGGATGGAACAGATCCGGAACTGGTTAAAAATATTCTGGAAACAGAACTTTCTTTTCTGGAAGAAAGGCATAAAGAAGGACAGAGTTTATTTGAAACAATGGGTGCTTTAGCACCGGCATTCGGTATGATTGGAACGATTATTGGACTGATAAATATGTTGAAAAGACTTGACGATCCCAGCGCAGTAGGTCCGGGTATGGCCACTGCATTAATTACGACTTTTTATGGTTCCATATTGGCCAATCTTTTATTCCTTCCAATAGCGGCCAAATTAAAAGTTCGAAGTAAACAGGAAATTTTAATTAAAGAGGTAATGATTGAAGGAGTACTTTCCATTCAAGCGGGGGAAAATCCGAGAATTATTGAAGAGAAACTAAAGGCCTTTTTGGCACCAAAGATGAGAAAAAATATAAATGTTAAGAAAGCTCCGGAAAGCGGTGAGATTAATGCCAGCAGGCAGACGGCGAAGATCTGAAGAAAACGATAAGGGTCCTGGATCCCCTTTGTGGATGACCACTTATGGCGATCTTATTACACAAATACTTATATTTTTTGTACTGCTTTATTCTTTATCAAGTATAGATACAAAAAAATTCGATTTAGCTATGACTTCTCTCCAGGGCTCTTTGGGGATTTTACAAGGGGGAAAGACATATTATAAACAAGAATTCATTGAAAGCGGTACGGGACAAAATTACGTTGCAGAACGAGAAAAAACCGAACTTGAAAAGATAGGGACCGAGATAGAAAAAATAATTGAGTCCAATAATTTAAGAGGTATTAAGGTAGATTTGGATGAAAGAGGATTAACTATACGTTTTTTAGAGGGGGCTTTATTTGATTCGGGTAAAGCGGTTATAAAGGATAACTCTAAGGAGATTTTAGATAAGATAGCCCCGATACTAAAAGATAGCAATCATCATATAAGGGTAGAGGGACACACCGATAATGTCCCTATACATACGAGGGAATTTCCTTCAAACTGGGAATTGTCTACTGCAAGAGCGGTAAATGTGGTAAGATATTTTATTGAAGTTCACGGGATAAACCCAAAAAAGATTTCAGCTGCAGGGTACGGCGAATATAGACCTGTTGTACCCAACGATACCGACAAAAATAGGGCTTTAAATCGAAGGGTGGATATAATTATTCTAAAATCCAGTTTAGAAATGCAAGAACCGAATTAAGATAAAGAGTTGGAGGAGTTATAAATGGCAGAAATGGCGCAAAAAAAAGGAATGAGGAGAATTCTTATAATAGTTTTTATTGTTGTTATTTTAATGATTGTTTCTGCCTTTATGGCGTATTTTTTAACAAAAAACTTTTTATTTCAGGATAAAGCAAAAGAAGAAAAAAAAGTTCTTGCACCTTATCAGGCCGGTGAATTTCTAACAAATCTTGCCGATCACGGGTATATAAAAATTTCTCTTGTTTTTTTATTAGAAGGTAAAGATGCGGAAAAGGAATTAAAACAGAGAGAATACGAAATAAACGACAGGATTTATTCTATTCTTCGGGCAAAAACCTTTGAATCAGTAAAAAACAGCAATGGCATGGAGGTATTAAGGGGAGAAATCAAGAATAATATAAATAAATTATTGGAGAAAGCAAAGATTGTGGATGTGTATTTTAATAGTATTATTGTGAATTAAGGAGGGGGAAAAGGTTGTCAGATATTTTATCCCAGAGTGAAATAGATGCCTTAATTGCAGCTCTTACTACAGGAGAAATAAAAGCCGATGAGATAAAGAAGGAATCCCAGGAAAAAAAGGTAAAAATTTACGATTTCAGAAAGCCAAATAAATTTTCAAAGGAACAATTAAATTCAATAAAAGTGATTCATGAGAATTTTGGAAGGCATTTAATAAACTATCTAACTACCCAGCTTAGGACTTTGGTCCAGATGAGCGGTTCTCATGTGGATCAAATGCCTTTTGCCGAGTTTTCTTCGTCAATTCCTAACCCCTCCATAATAGGGATAGTGGATTTTTCTCCTCTTAAAGGATCGGTGTTGATGGTTACGAGTGTGGAACTTGCATATGCAATTATTGATAGAATGCTTGGAGGCATTGGAGAATACAAGGATAAGCCGAGAGAGCCTACCGAGATAGAATTAAACTTGATTATAAAGGTTTTTTCAAGAATACTTAAATTAATAGAAGAAACCTGGAAAGATGTTTTTGAGGTACACCCGACTTTAGAAAAAATAGAAACAAATCCCCAGTATATTCAGTTAGTGTCTCCAAATGAAGCTACAGCTTTGATTACATTTAATATAAAAGTGGGAAAAACAGAAGGATTGATTAATTTATGTTTACCCTTTATTGTAATTGAACCGATTATGCCCAAACTTTCTACAAAAGCATGGCTATCATCTTCAAAGGAAGTGTCAGATATTTTTTCGAAAAAATTAAATAAAAAGATTGAAGATGTATCTGTGGAAATAAGAGCGGAACTTGGTAAAGCCACAATTTCTGTAAGGGATTTTTTGAATTTAGAGGTCGGTGATGTTATTCAGCTGGATAAAAATATAAAGCAGGAAATCGATATTTACGTGAAAGGAAATTTAAAATTTAAAGGCATAATAGGGAAGAAAAACGAAAAAACCGCTGTAAAGGTTACCAGGTTTGTTGATGAAAGGAATGAGAATTATGGATGAAAACAGGATGCTTTCACAGGATGAAATAAATGAATTAATAGCGAGAATGAATACACCTTCTGAAATTAAGGATTTATCAAGGGAAGAGAAGGATATTTTAGGCGAATTTGGCAATATTTCAATCGGCACTTCAGCCACCACTCTTTATACTATTTTGAGACATAAAGTAGTAATAACGACTCCCGAAGTCATGATTACTACTATAAATAAATTGAAAGAGATTTATTCAATACCCTTTATAGCCGTAATGGTAGATTATACCGAAGGGCTTGAGGGCAGTAATATTTTAATTATCAAAGAAGAAGATGCAAAAATAATCGCCGATTTAATGATGGGAGGGGATGGAAGGAATATTAATTTTGAACTTGATGAAATTAGGTTGAGCGCTGTTGGAGAAGCAATGAATCAAATGATGGGATCATCAGCTACTTCTCTATCAACCATGCTTAAAAAACCTATAAATATTTCGCCCCCCAGAGTAAAAAGAATTTTGCTTTCAGAAGATTCCTTAGAAAGTTATTTTAAAGAAGACGAACCGATTGTTAGGATTTCTTTTATAATGGAAGTGGGAGAATTAATAAAAAGTGAAATAATGCTCCTTATGAAGATAGAGTTTGCTAAATCCCTGGTAAAAGAGTTAACTTCCTTTACGTTGGATTCATCGGTAATTGATGAAGATATTAAGAAAGATGCGAAAACAATACCGGATATGGAATATGAAGGGCAAAAGCAATCGTCTATGGATAAGAAAGAAAAAATAGTTGTAAAACCTGTGGAGTTAGAGGAATTTTCTTCTGAAGAGGGTTCATACCAAAAGGCAAGCATTGAACTCATAATGGATGTTCCTTTGGAAATTTCGGTTCAGCTTGGGAAGGCAGTGAAAAAAATCAAAGAAATACTTGGCTTAGGCCCGGGTTCTATTATAGAATTAGATAAGTTAGCCGGGGAACCGGTAGATATTCTTGTTAATGGAAAACTTATTGCAAAAGGGGAAGTAGTAGTAATTGATGAAAATTTCGGCGTAAGAATTACCGAGATATTAAATTCTTCTGAAAGGGCGAGCCTTATTCAATAAGATTGGGAGGATGATAAATTATGTCTGGGATTTTGATAGTCGACGATGCAGCCTTCATGAGAATGATGATAAAAGATATATTATCAAAAAATGGGTTTCAGGTTGTGGGAGAAGCCGAAAACGGTCTGGTGGCTATTGAGAAATACAAAGAATTAAAACCCGGATTGGTAATTATGGATATTACAATGCCTGAAATGGATGGGATTGAAGCAGTAAAAAGAATCAGATCCCTTGACCCTCAGGCAAAAATAATTATGTGCTCCGCTATGGGACAGCAAGCTATGGTAATAGAAGCTATTCAAGCAGGTGCAAAGGATTTTATTGTAAAGCCATTCCAGCCGGATAGAGTTGTAGAGGCGGTAAGAAAAGCGATGGGATAAGGAGATAAAAGATGAAAAGAAAGTTTATAATTGTTCTGTTTTTAATATTAACCGTACTTTCTTATAGTTATCATCAAATAATCGCTTTACCAAATGGCGGTCAAAATTATGATCTAAAAAATTTGGAAAAGTATAATTTTGATTACCCGGATCCTCAAAAAACTTCCTATTCTCCATTTTACTCTGCTGTAAATCTTTTGGTTTTTATTATTCTTTTTTCGATCGTATGTTATTTGGCCTTTTACTTTACGCGCTTTTTATCTCTTAATAAATCCTTTTTTCAAAAAAGTAAGTACATGGAAATTATCGATGTTTTATCCTTAGGCAATAAAACCAGCTTATATATAGTTAAACTTCCCTCCGGCTATTATATTCTTGGAAATAATGAAAAAGGAATTTCTGTAATAAGTCAATTAGATGAAAGGGAAATTGAATTGATAAAAGAAGCTGAAAATCTAAGCGGGGAAGTGGGGAAAAAATTTGCCTTCCAGTTGGATTTATTCATCAAAAGAGCAGCGAAATCATTTGGAGCAAAAAATGGAGATGAAAATAAATGAAAAGATTCATTAATAAAATTGCTATAATTTTCATATTCCTGGTAGGGAAATTTACCATAGATTGTACCTTACTTCTCGCGGCACCGGAAAATAATTTACCGGTATTGAATTTTATAAAACCATCAGGGACTCCTGCTGAAACCGCCACTACCCTTCAAATATTAATTGCCTTAACAGTTCTCTCGCTTGCACCTTCAATTTTAATAATGATGACTTCCTTTATTAGAATAATTATAGTACTTTCCTTTGTGAGAAACGGTATGGGTATGCAGCAGGTTCCGCCTAATCAGGTGTTAATAGGCCTTGCTCTATTTATTACCTTTTTTATAATGGCTCCTGTTTTTAGCGACATAAATAAAAATGCGGTAATGCCTTATTTAAATCAACAAATTTCCACGGAAGAAGCTTTTAAGAGGGCAGAAAAACCTTTACGGGATTTCATGTTTAAACAGACAAGGGAAAAAGACTTAGCATTGTTTCTTCATTATGCAAAATTGCAAAAACCGGTAAATTCCCTTGATGATGTTCCTACATATGTTTTAATACCATCCTTTATAATAAGCGAACTTAAGACAGCCTTTCAAATGGGTTTTATAATTTTTCTCCCCTTTCTTGTTATAGATATGATTGTTGCGAGTACATTAATGTCAATGGGAATGCTAATGCTGCCTCCAATTATGATTTCCTTACCCTTTAAAATATTACTGTTTGTTATGGTGGATGGTTGGGATTTAGTGATAAAATCTTTAATAGCGGGATTTCATTAAGGATGGGATAAAAATGAGTCAGGAAACCGTTATTTATTTAGCTAAGGAAGCCCTTGGCGTAGCTATTCTTGTTTCAGCTCCGATATTAGGATTTTCAATGATAATCGGTTTGATCGTTAGTATATTACAAGCAACCACTCAAATTCATGAACAAACATTAACCTTTTTACCAAAGATAATTGCTGCGGTTATAGCTCTTTTGATTTTTGGGCCATGGATGTTAAGCACTTTGTTGCATTTTACTGAAACTATGTTTTTACAACTTCCATATTTTATCAAGTGAATGGGAAGATAGGGAAACAAAATGATTAATTTTTCGATGGTTTTACAGGACTTCTTAAAATTTTTATACATATTTATAAGGATTATCAGTTTTATGACCGTTGCTCCTGTGTTTGGGAGAAGGGAAACGCCAATTCAAATAAAAATCGGTTTTTCAATGCTTATGGCAATAATTATTTTTCCTTTTATCGAAAATCAGGGTTTTAATTACAATTTTATTGAGTTTATTTATTATACTTTGAAAGAAATTCTTACCGGCTTAATTATGGGCTTTTGCGTTTTTGCTATTTTTTCGCTATTTTATATTACAGGACAAATGATAGATTTACAAATGGGATTTGGGATAGTAAATGTTATTGACCCGCAAAGTAATACCCAAATTCCGTTAATGGGGAATTTTTATTATATTTTGGCAACATTAATTTTTTTGACAGTTAACGGGCATCATATTTTGATTGGGTCTTTGATAAAAAGTTACGATCTTGTTCCAATAGGGAAGGGAAGTTTTGCCTCCTATAATTTATTAAATGCAATTTTAAATATTTTTAAATACATGGTCATTACTGGCATTAAAATGAGTTTACCGGTAATTACTATGATATTAATAGTGGACTTTATTCTTGCTATAATAGCAAAAATAGCTCCTCAAATTAATGTTTTCATAGTAGGTCTTCCGCTTAAAATATTGATTGGAGTTTTTGCCATAATTATAGTTATCCCCTCTTTTATTATTGCACTTGATGGAATTTTCAATGGTATTTACGATGGTTTATTTAGTGTATTGAGGGGAATGATGACCTCAGAATGAATTTACAACTTTTTGCTCAGGAAAAAACTGAAAAGGCAACTCCCAGAAAGCGACAAAAGGCACGGCAAAAAGGGCAAGTTTTTTCAAGCAGAGATTTGACTACAGCCTTAATGTTAATTGCTTCAATCTTTATTTTCAAATATTATTTAATAGGCGTCATCAATGGCGTTATGAAGTTTATGATTGAAAGCTATAGCAATTTCTTCAATCTGGAATTAACGGTACAAAATCTTTCTCATATATTTATTCAATCCTTGACTTTGTTTTTATATGTAATTGTTCCTCTGGCATTTGGAACTTTTATCACCGGAATTATTGTCAATGTTTTACAGACAGGCTTAATATTTAATTTGGAGCTCATAATTCCAAAATTTGAAAGAATAAATCCTATTGAAGGATTAAAGAGAGTATTTTCTACAAAAAGTTTGATTGAGCTTTTGAAAGTAATAATAAAAGTCACTGTTATATCTATATTTTCCTATAACGGCGTAATAACCGTTAAAGATGGAATTGATGAAATGATGGATATGAGCATGGAACAAATTCTAAGTTTTTTTTCAGATGTTTTATTTAAAGTGGTTTTAAAAATTTCCTTGGCTTTACTTATTCTGGCCGTATTGGATTATCTTTACCAGTGGTATGAATATGAAAAAAGTCTCAGGATGTCAAAAGAAGATATAAAAGAAGAATTAAAAGAAATTGAGGGTAATCCTCAAATTAAAGCGAGAATAAGGCAGATACAAAGGCAATTAGCTAGAAGGCGAATGATGCAGGATTTAAAGAAAGCGGATGTGGTTATTACAAACCCCACTCACTTAGCTGTAGCTCTTTCCTATGATTCGAACAAACACGATGCACCTGTAGTTATTGCTAAAGGAATGGGGGAAATTGCGTTAAAAATAAAGCAAGTAGCGGTAGAGGAAAATATACCTATTGTAGAAAATCCTTCACTTGCCCGTACTTTATACAAATCAGTAGAAATAGGTGAAACTATTCCCGAAGAGCTTTATCAAGCAGTTGCTGAAATATTAGCATACATTTATAGTCTGAAGGGAAGGAGAATTTAAAGGATGAAAATCGGAGATATTGCGGTAGCTTTGATATCCGTCCTCGTAGTAGTAATGATGGTGATTCCCCTTCCTTCTGCTTTACTGGATATTTTACTTTCGCTGAATATAACCCTTTCACTGGTGATATTACTGGTATCAATGAATACAGAAAAACCGCTAAATTTTTCCGTTTTCCCCACACTTTTATTGTTAGCCACATTATTCAGACTTTCATTAAATATCTCTTCAACAAGACTTATATTGCTTTACGGCTATGCGGGGAGGGTAATAGAGGCTTTTGGTAATTTTGTTATTAAAGGAAATGTTCTTGTAGGACTTATAATATTTTTAATTATTGTTATTATTCAATTTATTGTTATTACCCGTGGAGCGGAGCGGGTAGCGGAAGTGGCAGCCAGATTCACTTTGGATGCAATGCCTGGAAAACAAATGAGCATAGATGCGGACCTGAACGCGGGATTAATAAATGAATCGGAGGCTCGAAGAAGGCGTCAGGAAATACAAAGAGAAGCAGATTTTTACGGAGCAATGGATGGTGCCAGTAAATTTGTAAAAGGAGATGCAATAGCAGGAATAATTATAACGGCAATCAATATTGTCGGCGGCCTTATTACCGGTATGGTATTTCAACAAATGAATTTTTCCGATGCGATTAAAAGATATGCTTTATTGACCGTCGGAGATGGTCTTGTAAGTCAGATTCCTGCATTGCTTATTTCTACAGCTACCGGTATCATAGTCACCAAAGCAGCTGGAGAAGGTAATTTGGGGAACGATTTAGTAAATCAGCTTACAGCTTATCCCAAAATACTTCTAATTGCCTCAGGGCTATTAGCTTTTTTCGCAGTAATACCCGGTCTTCCCCATATTCCTTTCATAATTTTAGCGGGGATATTCGGCTATTTGGGCTTTTCTCTCCAGAATGCTTATAAAAGAGAATCTATAAAGGAAAAGGAAGTTGAGAAAGTAAAGGAATTTGAAGAGATGCGAAAACCGGAAAACATTTACTCTTTGCTTCAAGTAGATCCCATTGAAGTAGAGTTTGGTTATAGTTTAATTCCTCTTGCTGATAAGAATCAGGGCGGGGACTTAATGGATAGAATTGTAATGTTAAGGAGGCAATGTGCTTTAGAGCTGGGCTTCGTAGTACCCATGATAAGATTAAGGGATAATATACAATTAAATCCGGGAGAGTATGTAATAAAAATTAAAGGGGTTGAAGCTGCAAGAGGAGAAATTAAAATAGACCACTATCTTGTTATGAATCCAACCGGTGGTCCTATTGAAGTGGATGGTATTGATACCAGAGAGCCTGCTTTTGGATTACCGGCAAAATGGATACCACAGGAAAAACGTGAAAGGGCGGAACTGTTGGGCTATACGGTAGTTGATGCTTCTTCGGTAATTACCACCCATTTAACAGAGGTTATCAAGGACTATGCCCATGAACTTATCGGCAGGCAGGAAGTAAAAAACCTTCTGGATGCCGTAAAAGAGCATTCACCATCTATAATTGAAGAATTAACTCCAAAAATCTTGAGTTTGGGTGAAATCCAAAAGGTCCTATCAAATCTTTTAAAAGAAAGTATTCCTATTAGAGATATGGTGACGATATTAGAAACCTTGGGAGATTATGCGGTTCTAACAAAAGATCCGGATACCCTTACCGAATACGTAAGGCAAAGGCTGAAAAGGGTAATTACGAATAAATTTTTTCCGGAAAAAAGAGGAAGCGTGATCACCTTAGATAAACAGGTGGAAGATTTGATTTTAGATGCTCTTTCAAAAACAGAAAGCGGAGTATATTTATCTTTAGAACCTCAAATATTGCAAAAAATATTGAATTCAACTGCTGAAAACGTAAAAAAGGCTTATAAACTGGGCATTCAGCCATTAATTCTAACAAGCCCTCTGGTGAGAAGATATTTTAAAAACATAATCGAAAACAATATAAAAAATATTCCGGTCTTATCCTACGCCGAATTGGATCCAAACGTGGAAATTAAGGCCATTGGGATGGTGAAATTACAGTGAAAATAAAAACTTATATTGCAGATAATGTTCAGGAAGCTTTGTATAAGGTAAAAAGTGAGATGGGAAGAGATGCGATAATTTTGCAAACAAGAAAAATTAAAACCGGAGGCATCTTTGGGTTATTTGGTAAAACGAAGGTGGAGGTCATAGCAGCCTGTGAATTAGAACCTAAAAAATCCATTGAATCTTCAATAAATTTAACCTTGCCAAGAATTAATATGAAGGCCTCCGAAAGCATGTTTAATTATGCGGAAAATATTAATCCTACAAAATCCTCTATTGAAGAAAATCAAATTGAAGGCATTAAAAATGAGTTACAGGAAGTAAAACGACTAATAAAAGAAATTTATGATAATAAAGATTCTTCGAGCAAAACTGGATTAAAAAAGGCAAAAAGTTTTCAAACGCTAATTGAAAGGTTAACTTCCATGGAGGTAAAGGATGAAGTAATAAAAGTAATTATAGATAATATTAAAAAGGATTCAAGTGGCAATAATTCAAAAATTCTTATGGAAAATGCTAAGAATGAGATAATTAAAATGATAAATCAGCCAGAACCAATAAAGATTAAAGAGACTCCTGCTAAAATAGCTTTAATTGGCCCCACCGGGGTAGGTAAAACTACAACTATAGCAAAATTAGCCGCACATTATTCTCTCAATGAAGGGAAAAAAGTGGCATTAATTACTTCCGATACATATAGAGTAGGGGCGGTAAGCCAGTTAAAAACATATGGGGAACTTCTCGAAATTCCTGTAGAAATACTTTATGAGCCAAAGGAAGCATCTAATATATTAAAAAAATTGAACGGTTACGAGATTATTTTTTACGATACCCTTGGCACGAGCCCAAAAAACAAAATATTTTTGAAGAAGATAAAGAATATTATAGAAGCAATAGAGCCGACGGAACTCCATATGGTGATTAGCGCTACGACAAAAACAAGTGAAGTCGAGAATATTTTAGAAAATTATAAGGATTTAAATTATAACAAGCTACTGTTTACAAAAATTGATGAAACCAACATTTATGGACTCATATTAAATGCTGTTTATTATTCGAAATGCTGTCTTTCATATATTACTACGGGACAAAATGTTCCGGATGATATCGAAGTAGCATCCCCCGTAAAAATAGCAAACCTTTTACTGGGAGAGAGTGATAATGCTTGATCAGGCATATAGATTGAGAGAATTAATAAAAAGTAAAGAAAAATCTTCAAAACAGTTGAGAATAATAGCGGTTTCCAGCGGTAAGGGAGGAGTCGGAAAAACAAATTTCTCCGTTAACCTGGCGATTATTTTAAAGGAGCTGGGGAAAAAGGTTTTATTGATTGATGCTGATTTTGGCCTTGCAAATGTAGATGTAATATCCGGTATTTTCCCGAAATACAACTTATCCCACGTGATTAATAAAGAGAAAAAAATAAAAGATATAATTTTTAATGGACCTTCAGGAATAAAAATAATTCCTGGAGCTACAGGACTTTACGAGATGGCGAATTTATCGGAGGAAGATTTGGAAAACCTGATGAATGCCTTTGAAGCAATTAAATATGATTTTGATTTTGTAATCATTGATACCGGTGCGGGTATTCATAAAAACGTGGTTAATCTCCTCCGGTCTTCCAATGAAGTAATTGTAATAACAACCCCTGAACCTTCTGCTATAACCGACGCTTATGCCGTAATAAAATTAATATTTAAAGATGTCAAAAAGATATATTTGGTGGTAAACAGAGTTGATAATTATAAAGAAGCGGATTTAACTGCAGGAAAAATTTCCAATGCGGCAAAAAAGTTTTTGAATGTGGATCTGGAATACTTAGGATATATCCTGGAGGATAAAATTGTGTCTAAAGCAAATAAAGAACAGGTCCCTTTTTATATAAAATACAAAGATAGTCTTTCTTCCAAGTGTATATTAAATATTGGTAAAAAACTTATATATGAAGAATTGGATCTTCCCAAAATTGAACCTTCTTTTGCTGCATGGTTTGAAAAATTAATTTCCAATTTTATTCCTTCAGGGGGAAAATAGATGAAAGAGAAATTAATGGTAGGAATGAAGATAGAAATAGAAATACAACGGGCGGAAGAAAACTTAAATTTTTTGACCAAAATTGAAGAAATAAAAGAAAAATCTTTAATACTCGGAATGCCAATATATAAGGGGAATTATTTTTTTATAAATCTTTTAGAAGAAGTTAACATATATTATTCGATCAACGATTTGTTTTATTTTTTAAAGGGAAAAGTTATAGACAAAAGTTATATCCCCCTCCCTGTAATAGAAGTAGAAATTTTAGAAGGACCTAAAAGAATACAAAGAAGAAATTTTTTCAGGATTCCTGTTACATTGAAGATAAAGGCAAAAAATATTAATTCAATAAATTGGTGTGTGGCTTATATAAAAAATATTAGCGGTGGTGGGGCACTATTACATACCTATCTGGAATGCAATAAAAATGATATATTGGAATTGCGCATTCCGATTGATAAAGAAATCCTTGAGGTTAAAGCACGGGTTGTCAGGGTGGAAAAGAATATAATGCGGTATATTAATCCCTTTGAAATTGCGGTGGAATATTATGATATTTCTGAGAAAGATAGAGATAAAATAATAAAATTTATTATGCAGGAACAAAGAAAATTAAGAAAAAAGGGTTATTTCTAAATTTTAAGGCAGGGGTGTTATTATGGATAATAAATATTTAAATGTATTTATTGAAGAATCAAATGAATATATTCAAAAACTGAACATTGAACTACTGGAATTGGAAAAAAACAGAGATAGAAACGTAGATGAGATATTTCGTTATATGCATACTCTTAAGGGTATGGCAGGAACTATGGGATTTGAGAAATTTACAGAACTATCCCATCAATTAGAGGATTTGCTGGACGCTATAAGGTCAGGGAATATTAAAATAAGTTCAGAAGTAGTAGATGTATTGTTAGAAGGGGTTGACATTCTACAGGAGTTCGTAGAGGAGATTGCTGATCACGGACAGGAAGGAAATAGGGATATTTCAAAAATCTTAGAAAAAGTAAAAAAACTGATAAAAAATAATAATGTGAATGGGGCGAAAAATGACAAAAATTTGATTGAAGAAAAGGAAAATAAAATTGAGCATCCCTTCAATGAATATGAATTAAAAATTTTTGAAGAAGCTTTTAGGAAAAACATGAATATTTTTCAAATAAAAGTTATTTTGCATCAAGATTGCCTCCTAAAATCTGCCAGGGCTTTTCTGGTATTTAAAGCCATCGAAAATTTTGGAGAAGTAATAAAAACAATACCTGAAGTCAGGGAGATTGAAGATGAAAAATTTGATAGAGAATTTTATATTTACTTGATTTCAAATACGAATCAGGACAAAATTCAAAAATCCATTGAATCTATTTCCGAAATAAGTGAAGTTATTATAACTGAAATTCGTTTTGAAAATATCGCCCAAAAATACGGCATATTTTTCAACTCTCAAAACTCCGGTAATTCAGATGAAAAAGTTAGTGCAACCACAGAAAACGGCTCGAAAGAAATTAATAAATCTGGGGAAGAAAAAGATACAAAGGACATGAAAAAGAAATCGGGCAAGACGTTAAGAGTAGATATTGAGCGACTTGATAATTTAATGAACCTTGTGAGCGAATTGATAATTATTAAAACAAGACTGGAAGAGATAGAGGGAGATTTAGATAAAGATCAAGATAAAAGGGAAGCGATAGAATACCTTTCAAGGATTACTTCGAACCTGCATGATGCGGTTATGAAAGTACGAATGGTGCCAATTGAAAATGTTTTCAATAGATTTCCGAGAATTGTATACGATTTGTCAAAAGAGCTCAATAAAAAAGTCAATTTAATTATTGAAGGTGCTGAAACCGAGCTTGATAGGACGGTAATTGATGAAATCGGAGATCCTTTACTTCATATTGTTAGAAATGCCATTGATCATGGAATTGAAAGGCCAGATGAAAGAGTAAAAAGAGGGAAACCCGAAGAAGGCACTCTGAGAATGAAAGCTTATCATGACGGTAATAATGTAGTAATTGAAATAAACGATGATGGTGCTGGAATAGACTGTGAACGTATTGCAAGAAAGGCTGTAGAAAAAGGTATTGTAGATGAAGCAAAAGCTTTGAGAATGAAGGAAACGGAACTTTTATCTCTAATTTTCGAGCCCGGGTTTAGTACAAGCGAAAAAATAACGGACATTTCCGGCCGGGGAGTAGGCCTTGATGTGGTAAAATCAAAAATAGAATCCCTGGGGGGTAATGTGGAGGTCTATACCAAAAAGGGAGAAGGTACAAAATTTTTAATAAGATTACCCCTTACCCTTGCTATTATTCAAGCACTAATGATTAAGGTGGATGAGGAAAAGTATGCAATACCTCTAAACACAATAAGAGAAACCGTTATCGTTTCTACTAATGAGATAAAAAAAGTTTACAAAAAGGATGTTATTGTTTTAAGAGGAAAAGTGATTCCGTTGATTAGTCTTCATGAAGTCCTTGAAACAAGCAAGAAAGGATATATTAACGAAAAGATAATTGTGGTAGTTGTTAAAAAAGGAGAAAAAGATATTGGTATAATAGTTGATGATTTAATAGGTGAACAGGAAATAGTTATTAAAAGCCTGGGGAATTACTTGAAAAATCTCAAATTTATTGCGGGTGCAACTATTTTAGGTGATGGTCAGGTGGCTTTAATTCTAGATATTAATTCATTATTTGAGGAGGAATAATAATGGATTTGGTAAAGCAATATGTGGTATTTAAATTGGGAGACGAGGAATATGGGATTGATATTTTACAGGTAAAAACGATTGAGAAAGTTTTACCCATTACTCGTATCCCCAGAGCACCCCATTATGTTAAAGGTGTAATAAATTTAAGGGGCGAGATAATACCTGTAATAGATTTAAAAAAGAAATTCGATTTAAAGGAAGAAGAATTAACTCCGGAAGCAAGAATAATAATAGTTTGTGTTGCTGATATAACAATAGGAATGATAGTAGATTCTGCTACGGAAGTTATTCAACTTACACAAGATTCTATAGAGCCTGCCAATTCAATTAAAGTAGGAATAAATTCTGATTTTATTGAAGGCGTGGGTAAATTGGAAGAAGATAGATTACTTATTATCTTAAATTTAGAAAAATTAATTGCAAATGTGAGGGTAAGTTAACAATGTATTCAAACTTTGAACTGGATGTTTTAAAAGAAATTGGTAATATTGGCGCTGGAAATGCTGCAACTGCGCTTTCAATAATTATTTCCGAGAAAGTATTGATAAAAATACCCGAGGTTATAATTTTACCATTCAATGAAGTAATCGATGTAATGAAGGATCCCGAAGGTTTTGTAACCGGGATTTTTTTCCGGATAGAAGGCGAACTTGAGAGTAACTGTGTTTTAATTATTCCTGAAAAAGAGACAAAAAACCTTCTAAAGCTTCTTTTAAAAGAAGATGTAAAAGATTTGTTAACATTGAATGATATGGAACAATCTGCCTTAAAGGAAGTAGGAAACATACTGGTGAGTTCTTTTGTTTCCGCACTTTCAGATTTTACAAAGCTAAATCTAAAGATTTCCGTTCCCAGTTTAGCATTGGATATGGCAGCGGCTATTCTTAGTTTTCCGCTGACTATATACGGGATAATGGGGGACACTGCTTTATTGCTCTCAACAGAATTTTACGGGGATTCCGATGGAGTCTTAATAGATTTTTATTTAATCCCGGATGATGATAAATCTTTTAAAAAACTTCTAAAAGCAATTGGAGTGGATATTTTTGACGATGATACGAGTTGGAATAGGTGAATTTAAATCTGCAAAAGCTCCTGCCGTTATCTCAACACTGGGTCTTGGTTCCTGTGTGGGAATATGTCTTTGGGACGAATTTACCAAGGTGGGAGGGCTTGCTCACATAATGCTCCCGGATAGCAATTTAAGCACTACTAATAATTTTAATCCCGGAAAATTTGCGGACACTGCCATACCTTTATTAATCTATGATATGGAAGAATTGGGGGCAAACCGAAAAAGAATAATTGCTAAGATTGCCGGTGGTGCTCAAATGTTCGAGATTAAATCCCAAATGGAAATGATGAAGATCGGGAAAAGAAACGTGGAGGCTGTTAGAAAAGCGCTTTCTCAATTTAATATAAAGATAGTGGCGGAGGATGTAGAGGGGAATTTCGGCAGGTCAATAGAATTCAACTGCGATACGGGTTTATTGACGGTTAAATCTGTAGGACGAGGTATTAAAATAATATAAAAATTTAACGCTTGAGGTGGTAAAGTGCGGGAAGAGGAGCTAACGGAAAAATTAATTAATGAATACAAAACACAAAAAAGCAAAGATTCTCTGGAAAAGCTGATAGAATTGTATATCCCGCTGGTAAAATATATTGCAGGTAGGTTGGCCATCGGTCTGCCTTCTTTTATCGATTATGATGATCTGGTTAGCCTTGGTATGTACGGTTTATTGCAGGCTTTAGAACGATTTGACCCGGCAAAGGGGGTAAAATTTGAGACCTTTGCTTTTTACAGAATTAAGGGAGCAATTACCGATGGATTAAGAAAAATGAATCCGATAAGAAATAAAAACACCTCTTTTTTTTCTAATTTTGAAGAAATTTCATCCGATGAGTATATCAGTGAGGGTGAAGAACATTACGGGGTTATGCTGTGGGATTTAATTAACATCAACAAGGATCTTATAAATGATCCCCAGTATGAACTGGAACTTTCAGAGACAAAAAAGGTTTTAGCAGAAGCTATCGGAAGACTCCCGGAGAAGGAAAAGATTGTGGTATCACTGTACTATTATGATGGCCTAACTTTAAAAGAAATATCTCGGGTATTGGACTTAACCCCAGCCCGAATATCGCAGCTTCATTCAAAGGCTATTCGCAGATTGAGAGGATATTTGAGCAGAAAAAAGAAGTATTTATAGATAATAGAAAACCGGGGTGAAGGGATATGTCAACAAAACCCATAGACTTTCAAATTACTATTCCCCGTACTTACGAAACTTCAAGAGTAGAGCATAATATTAAAGCAGCAACCGAAAATAAGATGATGATCATAGCAAGTAATGTTAAAAATGAGGTAGAAATCTCAAAGAGAAAAGTTAATGTATCTGAAAATACCGGTGGAGTTAAATAGAAAAAGAAAAAAATAATCGTGCTAAGGATGAGGGGAAAAAGGATAAAAAAAATCAAGATATAGATGCAAGTAATGAAGATAAAAAAGTAAATAGTAGTATTAAAAAGACATCTCATATAGATATACGAGTATAATATTTTTAAATAAAATAGAATTATTTCTTGACATCTTTCGAACAAAAATATATATTATAATTAAAATCCTACTAAATTAGTAGGAATTATGCAAAATAAAATGTGGAAATATAATTTTAGTTTAAAAAATTTATCAAAAGGATGGGAGATGAACATATGAAGAGAATATATATGGATCATGCAGGGACGACACCTGTAAGAAAAGAAGTTGTAGAGGCTATGCTACCCTATTTTACTGAAAAGTTTGGCAATGCTTCTACGGTTTATTCCTATGGCAGAGAAGCAAGAAAGGCTGTAGAGGAAGCGAGAGAAAAGGTAGCCGCATTAATCGGAGCGGATCCGAAAGAAGTTTATTTTACATCGGGTGGAACGGAAGCGGATAACTGGGCCTTACGGGGAATAGCTTACGCCAATAAGGAAAAAGGTAATCACATTATAACAACAGCTATCGAGCATCATGCAGTTCTTCATACCTGTGAAGATTTAGAAAAAAAAGGTTTCAAAGTTACTTATCTTCCGGTAGATAAATATGGAAGGGTCAGGGTTGAAGATGTAATTAATGCTATTAATGATAAAACAATATTAATATCGATAATGCATGCAAATAATGAAATTGGAACAATAGAACCGATTGAAGAGATTGGGCAAGTATTAAAGAATTTGGATAGAAAAATTTACTTCCATACCGATGCAGTGCAAACGGTTGGGAAGATACCTGTGGATGTAAATAAATTAAACGTAGATCTATTGAGTATTTCTTCCCATAAAATATACGGTCCTAAGGGTGTTGGCGCACTCTATATAAAGAAAGGGACCAAAATCCAATCTTTTATGACGGGTGGAGGCCAGGAATTTGGAAAAAGAGCCGGAACGGAGAATGTCTCTGGCATTGTGGGATTTGGAAAAGCTGCTGAGCTTATTGCCTCGGAATTAGAAGAGCAACAAAAAAAGCTATCTTACCTCAGAGATAAATTAATAAAAGGTATTATGGAGAATATTTCAGATGTTATTTTAAATGGCCATCCAGTAGATAGATTGCCGCATAATGTAAACCTATGTTTTAAATATATTGAGGGTGAGTCGTTACTTCTGAACCTGGATCTAAAAGGGATCTGTGCTTCCAGCGGTTCAGCTTGCACATCGGGTTCTTTGGAACCTTCCCATGTACTTTTAGCAATCGGTCTTCCGCATGAAATTGCTCATGGGTCGTTGAGGCTTACCCTTGGAAGAGATAATACTGAAGAAGAAATTGATTATGTGGTTGACGCGATTAAAGAAATTGTAGAGAAATTGAGACAAATGTCTCCGCTGTACAATCAGAAGAAATAAGTAAAGATAATCTGTAAAGTTTGAAAGGGGAAAGTTTGAATGTATAACGAAAAGGTAATGGATCATTTTACCAATCCGAGAAATGTGGGTGAAATACCCGATGCTGATGGAATAGGTGAAGTTGGAAACCCGGTATGCGGCGATATGATGAAAATATATATTAAAGTAAAAAATAATATTATCGAAGATATAAAATTTAAAACTTTTGGTTGCGGAGCTGCTATTGCGACCAGCAGCATGGTAACAGAAATGGTAAAAGGCAAAACGTTGGAAGAGGCTTTACAAGTTACAAATAAAGCGGTGGCAGAAGCTCTGGGTGGACTTCCCCCAATAAAAATGCACTGTTCAAATCTTGCTGCTGATGCCCTTCACGCTGCAATAAAGGATTACGAGAGAAAAAAAGCTGAAAAATCGGGCAGGGAATAATATATGAATAAAAATAAGGTTGTAGTTGCCATGAGCGGTGGAGTGGATAGCTCTACTGCAGCATACCTTTTAAAAGAAAAAGGGTATGAAGTTATTGGAATTACAATGCAAATATGGCAGGACCCCGATAATGATTATATATTAAAGGAAGGCGGTTGTTGCTCAATAGCTGCAGTTTACGATGCAAGGAAAGTTGCCGATAAGTTGGATATTCCTTATTATGTGGTAAATTTTAAAGAAGATTTCAAAAAAAATGTGATAGATTATTTTTTGTCAGAATATGTATCGGGTAAAACTCCAAATCCATGTATCGTTTGTAATAAAGTAATGAAATTTGATCTACTTTTAAAAAAAGCATTAGAAATGGATTCTTTTTATCTTGCTACAGGTCATTACGCAAAAGTTGAATATGATAAAAAAAGTAAAAGGTTTTTACTAAAAAAAGGAAGGGATAGGAATAAGGATCAATCATATGCCCTTTATAATTTAACTCAATTTGAGTTAGAACATATTATATTCCCTCTTGGTGATTACACAAAAAGTGAAATTAGACATATTGCGCAAAAAGCGGGGCTTCCAGTTGCGCAAAAGCAGGAAAGCCAGGAGATTTGTTTTGTTGATGGGGATTACAAGGAGTTTGTAAAAAATAGGGTACCGGATAAAATAAAACCCGGGTATTTTATAGATACAAAAGGTAATATATTGGGAAAACATAAAGGTATAGCTTTTTATACCATTGGTCAAAGACGGGGTTTGGGTATATCCTCAAATAGACCTCTTTATGTAGTTAGAATAAATCCTGAAAATAATTCTATCGTGGTTGGAGGTGAAGAAGAGCTTTATCAAAAGGAGTTTACTGTTAATAATTTAAACTGGATTTCAATTGAAAAACTGCAATGGGAAAAGAAAGTTAATATAAAAATAAGATACAACTTTGATGAAAAACCGGGAATTATTTATCCATTAGAGGATGGAAGGGTAAAAGTAGTTTTTGATGAACCCCAAAAATCTATCACTCCCGGGCAATCTGCTGTATTTTATGAAGAAGATGTGGTGGTAGGTGGTGGCATAATAGAATAACAATTAAAAAAATAATATTAAAAAGGAAAAGAACCTGACAGTAAACAGGTTCTTTTTTTATGAATAAAAAATAAATTCTGGGGAAAATAATAAAAAAGATAAATTTTGGAAGGTGATGTTATGAACTGCCCAATATGTGGCAAAAATGAGATCGGAAAGGTAGGCACTAATCAATATTTTTGCTGGGAATGTTTAATGGAATTTTCGGTGAATAATAACAAAATTGTAGTTTACGAAGTAGCCGATGATGGATCCCTTATACCATACATGGAAAAATTATGTACTGCAGAAATTTAAATTAATATAAATGAGTAAGCAAGGGGGAAACAAAAGTTAATAATATATTAAAATTTAATAGTAAAAAATTATTTTACTATATTCCAATCATAGTAGGAGTTTTTATAATATTTATTTATCGCAAAAAAATAAAATCAATAATTTTACCATTTTTTATCGGGGGGATTATTGCTTATATATTAAATCCGGTGGTTGATTATCTCGGGAAGAAAGGCTTACATAGAACGGTAGCAATTTCTATAATTTATTTTATTTTAATAGGATATAGCATCGTGACATTATTTTACATAATCCCGGTTATGATAAATGAAATAAATAAAATAGTAGAATTATTACCTATATATTCAAAAATTGTGGATAATTTTATTAATACAATTAGAGTTAGCCTGGGAGATAGTATCCCTTCAAATATTAAAAGCACAATAGAAGGACAAATATTTAAACTTGAATCAGGGTTAGCACTATTTTTGCAAAACACCGTAAACCTGTTAATTCATGGAATTTCGAGCTTTTTCAGCTCGATAATATTAGGACCTATTATAGGATTTTATTTACTGAAAGATTTCAAGAAAATAAAGAAAAACATTGAAGATATTTTACCTGAAAAATACAGGTTATTGATATTTCCCTTTTTAAATAAAATTGACTTTGCTTTAGGAAAATATATTAGAGGGCAACTAATAGTGTGTTTCTTTATCGGAGTATTAACAACTTTAATATTGTATATTTTTAAAATTGAATTTGCTCTTTTAATAGGAATTTTGGCAGGAGTGACAAACATAATACCATATTTTGGACCAATAATAGGAGCTTTACCAGCGGTTATAATTGCTTTAATGAAATGTCCTCAAAAAATACCCTGGGTTTTATTATCTTTATTTATTATTCAGCAAGTAGAGAGTGGGATTATTTCTCCCTGGATAATGGGAGAAAATCTTAACCTCCATCCATTAACCGTTATATTTTCTCTAATGGTAGGAGGTACTTTTTTTGGGATATGGGGTCTAATTCTTTCGATTCCAATGGCTGCTGTTCTAAAGCTTTTGATAAACTCATATAATAAAAAATTTTATTGACAGCGAATAATTTATCATGTTAATATATAAAAAATGAATATTAATACCTCATCTCGATATGAGTTGAGGTAGAGGCGCGGTAAGTCAATAGTACTTTTACAAAAGGCACGGAAAGCCGATGGCGTAAAAGGAAAGGGGCTACCGCCGAAGTACAGCCTATATTCCGGATAGGTTGTACTGGGCCTATGCCGAATAGGTATAGGACTGTCACCAAAAAACCCCCAGTTTTTTGGTGGAGCGCTACTTCAAATTCGGGGAGAGTGGGGTATTTGCCTTGTTTTCGTACGAAAGACAGCCGGCAAATACACCGGGTGTCTTTTTTTATTAATTGGCAAATATCTCCCCGAAAAACAAAAAAAATCTAAAAGGGGAGGATTATTTATGCTTCATGAAAATCTTTCTATTAATGAAAAGGGACATTTAGAAATTGCAGGTGTGGATGCGGTAGAACTTGCAAGTACCTTTGGAACACCATTATACGTTTTTGATGAGGGATTAATAAGGGAAAATTGCAGGAAGTTTAAAAAAGAATTAGCAAATTTATATGAGAACAGTGGGGTTATCTATGCTGGAAAAGCTTTTATGACAATGAACATGGCAAAAATTGTAGAAGAGGAAGGCCTTTATCTGGATGTAGTTTCCGGGGGAGAATTGTATACAGCTTTAAAAGCCAATTTTCCTGCCAGCAGGATATTTTTTCACGGAAATAATAAATCGTTTCAGGAATTAAAAATGGCAATACAATATGGCGTAGGGAGGATTGTTGTAGATAATTTTTACGAAATTGAATTGATTAATGATATTTGCAAGAAAATGAAAAAAACGGTGGATATTTTACTGAGAATAACCCCCGGTATAGAAGCCCATACTCATGATTATATAAAAACAGGACAAATTGACTCTAAATTTGGCTTCGGGCTTGAAAATGGACATGCGTTAATAGCCGTGAAGACTGCTGTAAAAATGAAGACAGTAAATCTTGTAGGGCTTCATTGTCATATTGGGTCTCAAATTTTCGAAACACAACCTTTTAAAGATGCCGGAATTATAATGATGGAACTCGTAAAGACTATTAAAGATGAGTTTAATTACGATATAGAAGAACTGGATTTTGGCGGAGGCTTTGGCATTAAATATACAAAAGATGATAAACCCCTCCCCGTAAAAGAATATCTTGAAGCGTTAGTTCTTTCGATTAGAGAAAAAGCAAAAGAACATGGATTGAAACTTCCAAAACTACTAATAGAACCGGGACGAGCCATTGTAGGACCGGCGGGAATGACGTTATATACCGTAGGGGCAATAAAAAATATCCCCGGGGTTAGAAAATATGTAAGCGTAGATGGAGGAATGAGCGATAATATAAGACCAGCTTTGTATAATGCAAAATATGAAGCGGTGATTGCCAATAAAGCTTCGAAACCTTTAGAAGAAGTTGTTTCAATAGCGGGAAAATGCTGTGAGTCAGGAGATATGTTAATATGGGATATAAATCTTCCAAAAGTGGAGCCGGGAGATATTCTCGCTGTATTCTCAACAGGTGCCTATCATCATTCTATGTCCAGCAATTACAATATGCTTCCTCGTCCTGCTGTGGTATTTATTTATAATAAAAAAGCAAGGCTGGTAATAAAAAGAGAAACCTATGAAGATTTAATCAAAAATGAATTATTTGAAGATAAGGGTAAAACGGTATCATTTTTTGAACATACTGTTTAAAAGGTGCGCCAGAAGCGCACTTTTTTCTTTTCATAAAAATATGATATAATGCTTATATAAATATTAATATTTTTTGCCAATAGAGAGGATGTTTTCTATGCCAGCATTTTTTGGTCCAGAAATGTTGTTAAGAATTCCTGCACTGTTAATTGCTATTACGGTTCATGAATATTCTCACGCAATAACTTCTCAAATGTTTGGTGATCCCACACCTCGATGGAGTGGAAGGCTAACGTTGAATCCTTTTGCCCATCTTGACCCTATTGGGCTTTTGATGTTGTGGATATTTCGTTTTGGATGGGCCAAGCCCGTTCCGGTTAATCCATTTTATTATAAAAATAGAAAATTGGGTTTAACTGCCGTCGCTTTTGCGGGACCCTTATCAAATTTTCTACTTGCTTTTATAAGTTTTTTTATATTAAAATTGGGTATTACAGAAGGAATTTTGGAAAGTTTTTTATATGTTTTGTTTTCATATAATCTGATATTATCTGTTTTTAATTTGATCCCCATCCCGCCTTTAGATGGTTCCAAAATTTTAATGGGGATAATGCCCGGCGCCAATAATGAATTTTTTTATAAGTTAGAACAATTCGGTCCATTTATTCTTATTCTTCTTGTATATTTTAATGTAATCGACATTATTTTAAATCCATTGATATCCCTTGTTTACAAATTATTATCCACAATGGTCGGGATATTCATTTAAGTAAGTATTTTTAAGGAGTGATAGCAATGTCAAAAAATCACAGAATAATGAGTGGAATGAGACCAACTGCAAAGCTTCATTTAGGAAATATGATGGGAGCTTTAATGAACTGGGTCAAACTTCAGGATGAGTACGAATGTTTTTATTCTATAGTTGATTGGCATGCATTGACGACGGGATATAATGATACCTCGGGTTTAAAGGGCTATATAAGAGAAATGGTAATTGATTGGCTGAGCGTAGGACTTGACCCGGAAAAGTGCAATATTTTTGTTCAATCACAAATAAAGGAACATGCAGAACTTCATCTATTACTTTCCATGATAACTCCACTTTCCTGGCTGGAAAGGTGTCCTACCTATAAAGAACAGCTACGGCAGTTAGAGGGAAGGGAAATAAATACTTACGGATTTTTAGGCTATCCGGTTCTTATGACCGCTGATATATTAGCTTACAAAGCTGACCTGGTGCCTGTGGGAGAAGATCAAGCCCCTCATTTAGAATTAGCAAGGGAAATTGTACGTCGTTTTAATTATCTTTATAAGCCGGTATTTCCCGAGCCTGAAGCTTTGTATACAGAAGCTAAGGTTCTTCCGGGTATTGATGGAAGGAAAATGAGCAAAAGTTACGACAATTATATTGCAATTTCGGCTACTCCTGAGGAAATACGTCAAAAGGTAATGATGATGGTTACGGACCCCGCAAGGATAAAAAAATCCGATCCGGGTCATCCGGAAATTTGTACGGTATACGCTTTTAATAAAGTTTTTGCTGAAGAGGAAAGGGTTAAAGAACTGGAGGAATCCTGTAAAAATGCTAAAATAGGCTGCGTGGAATGCAAGAAGAGATTAGCGGACCTGCTGGTAAAGTTTATGGAACCCATTCGCGAAAGAAGAATTTCCTTAGAAAAAAATCCCGAATTGGTTAATGATATCCTAAATACAGGTGCGAAGAAAGCAAGGGAAGTAGCTTCGAAAACTCTTGAAGAGGTAAGGGAAGCTATGAAGATATAAAAGCGAAGGGTGAAAACTTTGATAAGTGTAAAATTGGATGCTTTTGAAGGGCCGTTAGATCTTCTCTTACATTTGATAGAAAAAAATAAAATAAATATTTACGATATTCCTATATCGGAAATTACCGAACAGTATATTTCCTATCTTTATAATTTAGAAAATATGGACATAGAAATTGCCAGCCAGTTTTTACTAATGGCTTCCACTCTTTTAAGCATAAAATCCAAAATGCTTTTACCTCAATCAAGAAAAAGCATTGATTCACAGATGGAAATATGCTCTGCCATTGATGAAGATCCCAGAGCAGAGCTGGTAGAAAGGTTACTGGAGTATAGAAAATATAAAGAAATTGCTTCTCTTTTGAGGGAAAGGGAAGAAAAAGAAATGCTTTTAATAAAAAGGAAGCCAGAAGATTTTAGTAATTTTTGGGAGGATGAATTTATCCTCCCAAAAATTACGTTAAAAGATATTATTAATATTTATTATTCTTTAATGAAGGAAAGTAAAAATAAGAAAGATTTTGAAATAAAGTTTGAATTGAAAGACAGCATTCCATTAAAACAAAAAATCAAAAATGTCTACAAACAAATTTTTAAAAAGAAAAAAGCGGTATTTGCAGACCTTTTTAATAAAACCTGCACAAGAATGGAAATTATTGTAACATTTCTTGCGATTTTGG
Organism: Thermovenabulum gondwanense; assembly: GCF_001601575.1. Classification (NCBI taxonomy): domain Bacteria; kingdom Bacillati; phylum Bacillota; class Clostridia; order Thermosediminibacterales; family Thermosediminibacteraceae; genus Thermovenabulum; species Thermovenabulum gondwanense. The sequence continues at coordinate 102,535 of NZ_LOHZ01000042.1, read as the reverse complement.
AGTTGTATAAGTTGAATAAAATAGATATTATTCAAGAAAAACCTTTTGATGATATTTATATTTTCTTAAAAATAAGGGGAGAAAATCGGTGGATGGAGAATTTTTAATGGCAGTGATAGAAGCTATTGCCTTTTCTTCAGGAGAGCCTGTTTCTATCAAGGAAATTTCAAATGCTCTGGGAATAAGTCAAGAGGAAATAATTAATACTATAGAAAATTTAAAAATGGAATACGAAAAAATAAGCAGGGGCATATTTCTATCTATAATAGGTGAAAAAATACGTCTTACCACTAAACCTGAAGTATTTCCATATCTTGAAAAATTATTTAAACAAAAAACAAAAGTGAAGTTAAAAAGAGCAGCTTTAGAAACCCTTGCAATAATAATGTTTAAGCAGCCTATTACAAAAACAGAAATTGAAATGATAAGAGGAGTAAATGTAGAGAAGACCCTAAACAGCCTCATTGAAAAGGGATTGATAAAAGAAGTTGATAGATTGGATGCACCGGGTAAGCCCATACTTTACGGTATTACTGATTATTGCCTTGAATATTTTGGATTGGAATCAATAGAAAAATTAAAAGATGAATATGAAAACAGGAAAAATGCAGAAACTAATTAAGGGGATTTCGAGTGGCATTAAAAATGTTTTATACTATACTGATTGTTTTAGTATTTTTGATGGGGTTTTTTTTTATTTTCCCCTTAACTGTTCGTATTTATTTTCATTACAATAATTCAGGGTTTATTGTTTTATTAAATTTTTTGGGAATTACTATAAATTATGATCCTGTTTTAAATAAAATACAAACGAGGATTTTTTTTCCTTTTTTAGAATTTACCGTATTTGCTTCGAAGAGAAAAACAAAATCTAAGGTAATGAAAAACAGGAGAATTTCACAAATTGGTATAAAGGAAATATTTGATTTTGTTAATAATTTATCCCGGTACATAAAAATAAAAAAATTAAATTTTTACTGCAGGATAGGATATAATGATCCGGCCTTTCTTGCAGTTATTATAGGTATCGCTTGGTCTATTTTATTTATATTATATTCTTTTTTTGATATATTTCTTGACCTTGATAAAAAAAGCTCATCTGTTTTTATTGAACCTGATTTCCTGAATAATCAATTAAAGGTAATTTTTGAAAGTATAATATCCATAAAGTTAGGTAATATTATTATTACTGCAGTATGTTATTATTTGATAAAAATTTTTAGAAAAAAAAGAGGGGCGAAGCAATATGGATACACATCCTATTGAGAGCTTGATGAAAACTGTAATGGCAAGTTTAAAGGAAATGATAGATGTCAATACAATCGTAGGAGATCCGGTGGAAAGTATGGATGGGAACGTTATTATTCCTGTTTCCAAGGTTACCTTTGGTTTTGCTGCGGGAGGCAGTGAATTTTCATCACAAAAGAATGTCCAGGATAAAGAAAAAAAAGAGGAAAAAGCATTACCTTTTGGAGGAGGAACAGGTGCAGGGATAAGCCTTCAACCAATAGCTTTTTTAATAGTAGGGGGAGGACAGGTAAAACTTCTTCCGGTTTACCAAAATGCTATGTGGGAGAGAATTTTAGATGTTTCTCCTCAAATTTTAGAGCAGATAAAGACTATTTTTAAAAAATCAGAGGAAAAGAGTGTTCAGCCCTTATAGACCGGGCTTTTTTTATTTGATAATATTAACAAAGGATAAATATTACAATTTATTATTTATTAAAAGGGTGGTAGAAGTGGAATTGAAAAAAGCTATGGAACTTATCTGGGAAAATCGAAAATATGAAACACAGGATCCAAAAGAAGCCATAAGTCACCTTAATGAAGAGGTGGCCGAATCTCTTAAAGCTTTAATGAGGGGGGAGACGTCTAAAGCAAAAAGAGAGCTGGAAGATGCTTTGTCCTGCTTGTTTATTGCTCTAAGAGTAATGGAGATTGACCCTGAAGAAGCGGTAAATAGACAAATAGCTCAGATGAGAAAGAGACAGGGTAGAACGATGATCTTCAAAAGGGATAGGGTCGAAATATATGTGGATGGGGAACTAAAGGGCGGATGGTCACTGGGATGTGAAGAAGATATTAAAGAAGCTGAAAAAATTGCAAAAGAGTTTGGCTGTCATATAATTTACGAAGAAAAATAGTGAATGTTAAATCCCTCCATATTTTAGCAGAATTTTTTAACTTTCACTTACTCAGAATAGAAATATGGAGGGATTTTTGATGAATAGATATAAAAAATATTTTTCCACTTTTTTTATTTTGTGGGTGATTTTTTGTTTTCAAAATATTTGTCTTGCCCAAATAGAAAAGCCGTACATCAATGCGAAAGCATTTGTGTTAATGGATAGAACTTCCGGAAGAATACTTATTAGTAAAAATGAGGATATGAAACTTCCCATGGCGAGTACTACGAAGATAATGACCGCAATAGTTGCTTTAGAAAAAGGAGATTTAAACGATAAAGTATTTGTCAGCAAAAGGGCTACAAGAATTAGCGGTTCAAAATTTAACATTAAAGAGGGTCAACAGATTACTTTAAAAAATTTGCTTTACGGACTATTATTATGTTCCGGAAATGATGCGGCAATTGCTATTGCAGAACATATAGGAGGGAATGTAGAAAATTTTGTCAATATGATGAATATAAAAGCTTATGAAATAGGGGCAAAAAATACTCACTTTGCAAACCCGCATGGCCTTGATAACCCGGAACACTATACCACAGCAAAAGATCTGGCATTAATTACTAAATATGCCCTTGAAAATCCCGTATTTTGTGAAATAGTTGCTACTAAAGAAATAGAAATAGTTGATGGGGATTTTAAAAAAAAGATTAATAATACCAACAGGCTGTTAAGAATTTTAGATTATGTAAATGGTGTAAAAACCGGGTACACCGGTAAAGCGGGAAAATGTTTGGTGGCTTCTGCTGAATTAAATAATCTTAACATTATTTCGGTGGTTCTTAATTCTAAGGATCATTTTGCAGAAACAATTAAATTATTGAATTATGGAATAAAAAATTATCATCCTTTGGAATTGTTAAAGGATAATAACGTATATACAACTATCCGAGTAAAAAATGGAATATTCGACACAGTAGATTTAATTCCGGCAAAAGAGATAATTGCCCTAATAAGAAATGATGAAAATGTTGAAATTAAAAGCGAAGTACCTCAGGAAATAACTGCGCCCGTAAAAAAAGATGAGGAAATAGGAACCTTACAAATTTTTATTGACGGTAAGCCATTGTGTAATGTAAAGCTCAAAGCTGCCTTCGATGTAAGAAAAAAAAGTATGTTTGATGTTTTCAAGCTTTTACTTACAGAGTTGACCGGATTTTAAAAATTTAGATATAAAAGAGGATTTTTTAATATAATTATAGAATTATAAATCCATTATGGTATATTTTATATAAGGAGAGGTAGGATGGTTCATAGAAAAGAGGAGGTAATTTTTTCAATTTTAAAAATGATTGCTGAAAATCCGGGACCAGTAGGTTCGGGATATGTTAGAGAAAACCTCAGATTAAAAGGCATTGACCTGAGCGAAGCCACCTGTGGGCGAATTTTAAGACAGTTAGATACCGAGGGATATACAGAAAAAATAGGCTTTAAAGGAAGGATATTAACCTCATTTGGATTACAAAAACTAAAAGAATTAGAAAGCGAACAGAAAATTAACGCGTACAGCAATGAACTTAAAAAAGTGATTAAGGCTACGGGAAGACAGGAGCTTCTGGACATTTTAGTCGCAAGAAAAGCAATAGAGAGTCAGATGGCAAAACTTGCGGCAAAGAATGTTACTTCCAAGGAACTTAAGGAAATGAAAGAAGTGTTAGAAGTTCAAAAAAAACATGTGGAAGAAGGAATTTCTATTGCCGAGGAAGATGTAAAATTTCATAAGCTAATAGCTCAAGCGGCAAGAAACCGTGTATTGGATGCTGCCCTGGATCTAATACGACAATACGGACAGCTTTCACCAATACTTGAATATATCCGATTACAAGTAAAGGGTAAAATGCTTTCCGATCACAATAAAATATATGAGGCAATAGAAAAAAGGGATGAAAAAGCAGCTGAGGCTGCAATGATTGAACATATAGAAAACTTAATGAAAGATGTGGAAAAATACTGGGATGAACTGTATTCGGGGCAGGAAGTCAAAAGATAAAATATTTTTTAATTTTTTTAGAAAATACTACTCATCTATGATGAGAAGGAGGATCTGTATGTCAAAAATGTTAGAAAAGGTTATGGATGCCGTTGACCTTGAAACTTTTATTGTTGCTGAAAATGAAGAAGAAGGGAGAAAAGCGGCATTATCGTTAATGAGAGAATTGGGATTCAAAGATGTGGATTTGGTTTTCATTCAATTTCAGGGAGCGGGTGTTCGTGTACGCTTGAGGGGATATGTATATAAACCTGGTGATCAATATAAATGGTTAATAAGCGAGGAGGAATAAAAGAGATTGATAACGCTTGGAATTGCTGGAACAGCAAAAAATACAGGGAAAACTACTACTTTATCGTCAATAATTGATGAGCTTTATAGAAATAATGAAAAAATTGCATTGACAAGTATAGGCTATGATGGGGAAGAAATTGATAATGTTACGGGTCTTTTTAAACCCAGGTATAAATTAAAAGAGGGTATTATTTTAGCTACAGCAAATAAAACTTTAAAGAAAATAAACGGTATTTATGAGGAGATTTATAATACCGAAATCCCTACCCCCTTAGGGAAGGTAAAAGTGGTAAGGGTTAGAAAAGAAGGGCTTTTTGTTGTAGCCGGACCCAATAAAGGAAGCGAAATTGAGAAAATAAAAAAATTATTTTACAATATGGGAATAAAATATATGTTAATTGACGGAGCCTTAAATAGGATCGCACCGATGGAAAACACGGATGCTATAATTATAGCTACGGGTGCAGCAATGAATACGGATATTGAGAGAATCAGTGATAATGCCAGAGCTATATCCTATATATTTAATGATATCGATAGAGTTCAAGATGAAATAGCAGAAATTTTAGAAGGCGTTGATAGAGTAACCATTTTTAAAGAAAACGATTTCATTAAAATGTCTTTCAATTCCTTTTTAGATTATGAAAATTTGGATGAAATATTAGGGAAAATTGAAAAGAACGATATTATTTATATACCGGGTCTTTGCATAAATTACTTACTGGAAGAATTGTTAAATAAATTGATTGAAAAGAGCTTCAGGACTACAATTATCTTTAAAAATCCCGTAAGATTATTGCTGGCAGGGGCTCCGGAAAAAACGATGGAAGTGATATATAAAGCAGTTTTAAATGGGATATATTGTAAATATTTGGATAAAATTTCTCTTCTTGCTTTTACAATAAATCCATATTACCCATTATACAACCCTCTTGAGAATGTCTATAAAGAAGCTTACATTGATGAATTAAAACTAAAAGAGAGCATGCTGGCGAAAACCAGCGTTCCCGTAATCAATATTAAAAAAGATGGTCCGCAAAAATTAATAAATATTATAGAAAGCTTTAAATACAGCAGGTTAATTCCCCTGTAAGGCAATACCTTACAGGGATTTTTTATTCACAAAAATCTTTTATAAAACATATGGTAATAGAAATAATATTTTTGTTCTTGGGAGGGACCTTTTCAATGAAATTGGATTATAGCTGTATTGATACAGCATCGAATTATTGTCCGTGTTATTTAGCTGAAACAGGAGATTGCATAGTATGTCCCATTTTAAGAGGTGATAATAATTGTGATTGCCGCTGGCCGAAAATTTGCATTTATCAGGAATTTTTGTGGAATGGTCGAAAAAAGGCTAATATGAGGAACTTTATAAAGGCAAAAATAATAGAAAAAAAAATATACAGCGAAAACCTGTTTACCCTTACTATTAAATTACCGCAGGATACACAGGCAATCGATTTCGGTCAGGCTGGAACCTTTGTTTTCATAAAACCCCAGGATTCTCCGAATTTTTATGAGGTCCCGATATGTGTAATGGATATTGATGAAGAAAACAATCTAATGTTTTTTGCAATCCAGGTATTAGGTCCAAAAACTAAAAATCTTTTTAATGAAAATGAAAGAATCGTCTTGAGAGGGCCTTATTATAACGGGATTTTAGGATTAAAATATATTAAATCATCTATATCGAAAAACTGCATGCTTATCGGGAGAGGCATAGGTCAGGCTTCGTTGGTGATGGTAGCAAAAGCGTTAAATAGAGGAAATAACAGGATTATTGCTATGTTAAATCCAGGGGCTGTAATGTTTAATATTGCAGAGGAAATTTTAAAAAAATACGGCTTTTTGGTAAGACCCTATGAGGAAGAAGGCCTTAGAGATTTAATTTTAAAAGGCAAGTTTGAATTAATCTTCAGCGCCGGATCAAATTCTCAACATAAATTTATATTTGATTTAATCAGGAAAAATTGTTTGGATGTAAAACTTGCAATATCTAATAATTTTCAAATATGCTGTGGAGAAGGTGTCTGCGGGAGCTGTGCATTAAATTTAGATGGAGAAATGGTTCGCTTTTGTAAAGCACAGATAGATGCGGAAAGGGCGTTGCAGGAGGGTTTGTTATGATAAGGGTAGTTATAATAGGTGGAGGATGGGCAGGTTGCGGAGCTGCTCTTGCTGCAAAAAAGGCCGGAGCAGATGTATTAATTATAGAAAAGACCGATCTGTTATTGGGATGCGGTCTTTTCGGAGGTATCATGAGAAATAATGGGAGATATACCGCTGCTGAAGAAGCAATTGAAATGGGCGGCGGAGAGCTTTTTGAGATTATTGATAGAACTGCAAAACATGTAAACGTAAATTTTCCCGGTCATAATCACGCAACTTTATACGATATTACAAAAATAGAGCCAATAGTAAGAAGGTTTTTAAGAGAAATAGGTGTTGAAATAAAGTTCATGAAAAGAGCCGTAGAAGTAGAAATGAAAAAAAATATAATTAAAGGTATAATATTGGATGATGGCGAAAAAATATCAGGAGATGTATTTATCGAAACTACCGGGTCCTCGGGACCGATGGGTAATTGTTTAAAATATGGCAATGGTTGTGTAATGTGTGCACAAAAATGTCCAGCTTTCGGCCCAAGAGTCAGCATAAGTCAAAAGGCAGGTGTTAATGATTTAATTGGGAAAAGGTCTGCGGATTTATTTGGTGCAATGAGCGGTTCCTGCGATATTAATAAGGATTCTCTAAGCAGTGAACTGCAAAAAATGCTGGATGAAGAAGGGGTGGCGGTAATTAAACTACCTGAGTCATTAATAAATAAGGAAAAGCTGAAAATGAAGGTTTGTCAACAGTATGCAATAAATGAATATGCTGAAAATATTATCCTCTTGGATACCGGTCATATTAAATTAATGTCTCCATTTTTTAATCTGGAAGACTTAAGAAAAATAGAAGGGTTTGAAAATGTAATGTACGAAGGGCCCTTTGCAGCAAGCAAGGGAAATTCTATAAGGTATATGTCAATGGCTCCCAGGGATGATTTCATGAAGGTAATGGGTATGGATAACCTTTTCTGTGCCGGTGAAAAAGCGGGTCCATTTGTGGGTCATACAGAAGCCATAGTTACCGGGTTATTAGCGGGGCTTAATGCGGTAAGGAAGGCAACAAAAAAGGATTTAATAAAATTACCCGAAACTACTGCCATAGGTGATATAATAAGCTATGTAAATGAGGAAATAAAAAAACCCGATGGTCTTTATCAAAGATTTACCTTTGCCGGTTCCACTTATTTCGAACGTATGAAACAAATAGGTTTATATTCCACAAATAAGAAGCAGATCAGTGAAAGAGTGAATAAAGAAGGTCTAACTGGAATTTTTGATAAACGAATATTATAAACCCTGGATTATAAACGGGAGGAGAATTTCTTTGGAAGTAAGATTGCAAAAATTTCTTTCTATGGCTGGTGTAACTTCAAGGCGGAGAGCGGAAGAAATGATCTTGCAAAAGAGGGTTAAAGTTAATGGTATTACGGTAACAAAACCGGGAGTAAAAGTGGATACCGAAAAAGATATCGTCCAGGTGGATGGAGAGCTTTGCAAATTAAAGAATTCCAATGTTTATATTCTGTTAAATAAACCGAAGGGGTATATAACTACTCTTTATGACCCCTTCGGTCGTCCCACAGTATGGGAGTTGATTAAGGGCGTAGGTACCAGGGTTTTTCCAGTGGGTAGACTTGACAAAGATACCGAAGGGTTATTGCTTTTGACTAATGATGGAGAATTAGCGTATAAGCTTACGCATCCAAAACACGGAATAGAAAAGACCTATATTGTAAAGGTAAAAGGAAATATTTCCAGAAAGGCTATTGATAATCTGGAAAAAGGTGTAATATTAGAAGAGGGGAAAACTTTACCTGCAAAGGTGAGGGTATTAAGAAAAGAAAACGATTATAGTATTTTAGAAATAACAATACATGAAGGTAAAAAAAGGCAGATTAGAAGGATGTGCGAAAAAGTTGGACATCCTGTAATAAATTTAAAAAGAATAAAAATTGGAGATTTAACTTTAAAAGGCTTGAAGGCCGGAGAATGGAGGTATTTAACTAAAAAAGAAATAGAGTACTTAAAAAATTTATAAAGGAGGGGTTTCTGTTGTTAATCTTCAGAAGGGCAAAAGTGGAGGATTTTGAGAAAATAAAACAAATTATAAAAGATTGCGGATTATGTGATTGTGATCTGGAAAGATGGTTAAACAATTTCATGGTTGCTGAAGAAGACGGGAATGTCATAGGAACGGGAGGGATTGAAAACTATGGTGAATATGGAATTCTCTGTTCGGTAGCGGTATTGCCTGATTTTAGAAATCATGGTATCGGAGACGGCCTTGTTAGATCTCTAATTAATTTGGCTGATAGAATGGGAATTAAAACTTTATTTCTTTTTACGGATAAGGCTGTAAACTTTTTTGAGAGAGTGGGATTTAGAAAAACAAACAGAAGTGAAATTCAGGAAAATTGTCCCGAATCAAAACAGCTTTCAAGCTGTCCCCTCAGTTTCATTCCTATGCGATTAAATATTAATGAGTTTTTTGAAAATATTAAATGTAAGTAGGTCTTTTTACAGGATAAATTTAGTAATTTAAACCTATTTGAATATTTTCTCCATATTTGGTATAATTTTTCCGATATAAAAGAAGCAATATAAAAAGGAGTGAAAGGAATTGGAATTCTGGTTCAGTGAATATCAATCAAAAAATGTTAAAATGAGTTACAGGATTAGGATGCAGTTACACAGGGAAAAAACAAAATTTCAGGAGTTGGCAGTTTTTGACAGTGAGGACTGCGGAAGAATGTTGATACTGGACGATGTGGTCCAGCTAACGATGAAAGACGAATTTGTATACCATGAAATGATGTCTCACGTTCCTTTATTTACTCATGGAAATGCAAAAAAGGTATTGGTTATAGGCGGAGGAGATGGAGGTACTTTAAGGGAAATTTTAAAGCACCCGGTGGAAGAAGCTCACCTTGTGGAAATTGACGAAGGGGTAATCGAAGCTGCCAAAAATTATTTTCCCGAATTGAGTGTAGCCTTTAAGGATGAACGTGCAAAAATTTTTTGTGAAGATGGTATAGCTTTTATTAAAGACAAGAAAAACTTTTACGATATAATAATTATCGATTCTACCGACCCTATTGGCCCTGCTGTGGGACTTTTTGCAAAAGAGTTTTACAACAACGTGTATGAAGCGCTTACAGAAGATGGAATTTTTGTCGCTCAGACTGAATCACCTTTCTTTTTCAGTGAATTATTAAAGAGAATATATAAAGATGTATCCTCAATTTTTAAATATACAAATGTTTATATTGCTACCATTCCTACATATCCCGGAGCTCTTTGGACTTTTACAATGGGTTCTAAAAAGATTAATCCTTTAGAAAGAACCGTTGATAAAATTGATTTTGACACTAAATATTATACACCGGAAATTCATAAGGCAGCTTTTGTTCTTCCGGCATTTGTAAAAAAGATAATTTCCGGTTAAAAGGGGAGAGTAAGTTGCTCCAAAAGGAACTTTATCTCAAGACCTCGGGATTTCTTAGAGCTAAAGAAGATTATGAGAAAAGTAAGGCTGTAATTGTGGGAGTCCCGATGGATTTTACGGTAAGTTTCAGGCCCGGCACCAGGATGGGACCAAGAAAAATAAGAGAAGTATCATACGGGTTGGAAGATTACAGCCCTTACCTTGATGAATCTTTAAATAATAAAAATTACTTTGATGCGGGAGATTTGGATTTACCCTTTGGTAATGTAGAAAAAAGTTTAAAAATAATCGAGAAATCGGCGGAAAATATTTTGGAGGACAACAAAATTCCCGTGTTTTTAGGAGGAGAACATTTAATTAGTTTTCCTTTAATAAAAAAGGTTGCGGAGAAATATCCGGAACTTGCAGTTTTACATTTTGACGCTCATGCAGACCTCAGAGACGAGTTTTTTGGAGAAAAATTTTCCCATGCTACCGTATTAAGACGTGCATGCGAGCATCTCAAAGATAAAAGACTTTATCAATTTGGAATCAGATCAGGAATAAAAGAAGAGTTCGAATATATAAAACAGCACGGTTTTTTAAGCTTTGCAGAAGTGAAGGAAGGATTCATGAATAAATTTGATGAATTCAAAAATTATCCTTTATACATTACATTGGACATAGATGTATTTGATCCTTCCTATGCTCCCGGTACCGGAACACCAGAGCCCGGGGGCTGTACCTCGAAGGATTTCTTTGATCTAATCCCCTACTTTAAAAAGTTAAATATTGTAGGTTTCGATATTGTGGAGGTATCTCCCATCAACGATTTATCTGAAAGGACTTCCCTGCTTGCTGCAAAGATTTTAAGAGAAGTGCTTCTTTGTATATGTTAAATGCGGGTGAAAGTATGAAATATAAATTAAAGGTGGATAATTTATCCTTTTATTATGAAGATAAAAAAATATTGGAAGAAATAAATTTTGAAGTATATCCGGGGGAGTTTATAGGTATTTTGGGGCCAAACGGCTCAGGTAAAACTACTTTATTAAAAAACCTTAACCGTTGGCTTTTACCCCAAAAAGGTTGCATTTTTATTGATAACGAAAATATAAAAAAGTTATCGATTCAATCCCTTGCAAAGATAATAGCAACGGTTCCACAAGATACCCAAATAAATTATGACTTTACCGTAGAAGAAATAGTTTTAATGGGAAGAACTCCTTATCTTAAAGCACTGGAAAGGGAAAAAGAAGAAGATTATTTTATTGCTGAAAAATCGATGGAGGCCGTAGGAGTTTATAATTTAAAGCATAATTTTATTACCCATTTAAGCGGTGGAGAAAGACAAAGGGTTTTGATAGCCAGAGCATTAACTCAGCAACCGAAAATTCTTCTTTTGGATGAACCCGTATCTCATCTGGATATTAAATATAAATGGGAAGTAATGGGGATTTTAAAGGATATTTCTAAAACGAGAAATATTATTATAATTGCAACTTTGCATGATATAAATATTGCTTCAACTTTCTGCGATAAAATACTAATTTTAAAAGAAGGTAAGATATTTAAATTCGGAACTCCTAAGGAAGTAATAACTGCAGAAAATATAAAAGAAGTATTTGGAGTAGAGTCCTTCGTTTCAGGTTTTACTGAAAAAGGTGCTCCGCTTCTTATAACTTATGGAAAAGTTATAGAAAATCAGGGAAAAAAGAGCCCGATGAAAAGAGTGCACGTTATCTGCGGCGGAGGAACCGGAGAAAAGGTAATGATGTTGTTGGAGAAAAAAAATTATGATATATCCTGCGGGGTACTTAATATTGGAGATAGCGATTGGAAGATTGCAAAAGCATTAAATATTCAAGTAGTAGAAGAAACTCCCTTTTCACCCATATCGGAGAAAAATGCAAAACTCAATTTGGAATTAATGATGAAAGCAGATGCAATTATTCTGGTCAATACACCTTTTGGATCTGGGAATTTGAAAAACCTTCAACTCCTTGAAAAATTAATCGAAAAAGAAAAGAAGATCTTTATAGTTGAAGAAACTCCGATAAAGGAAAGAGATTTTACCAGCGGAAAAGCAGAGGAAATATATAATAGGATGAAAGAAAAGAGTATTTTAGTTAATTCTGTTGAAGAACTTAATTATTATTTTTAAAAGTCGGAGGTTTATATGGTTAAGATAATGCTGGGAGATGAAGTGGTGCAAAGTAAAATAAGATTCAAAGTCCGATTAGACTTTAGAGGTGAGTATAAACCCGGTAGATTTCTATTTGGTAGTCGTCCCGTAGAACAGGTTGCCCAGATGATACGAGAAGAACAGGTTACGCTTTTAAAGAATATGCCTATGCAGGGAATCATTTTAGAAGACTATGATATTTCTGCAGAACCATATGTAATTTTTGATGATTTAATAGGTGAAAAGGTGGCATATGCTCCAGCTATTCTAACTATTACGGCCGATTCCATCGAAGATATGGTTAAATTTATTATGAGGGAAGAGTTTCGGAAAATAGAAATACTTGAACCTCCGCAGATGATTATAACCAATAAGGATTTGGAAAGAATCCTCTTTAAGATGGGAGAGGAGTTCAGGTCCCAACTCATTTATTTTGCAAAAAGATTAAAAAAGTGATTATACTGTATGGACGGTAAAAAAAATGAAAAAGATAGCTGTAGTTGGAGGAGGAGCTGCTGGGCTAATAGCAGCTTATTTTGCCAAAACAATAAATACTGATGTGACTTTATTTGAAAGAAACCATAATTTAGGAAGGAAGATATTAATTTCCGGCAAAGGTCGGTGTAATTTAACGAATATTAAGGATGTAAGAGAAATTATTGAAAACATACCCGGAAACGGTAAATTTTTATACAGTGCCCTCAATAGTTTTTCCAATATCGATTTAATAAATTTTATGGAAAAACTCGGTGTCAAAACAAAGGTTGAAAGAGGTGGAAGAGTTTTTCCTGTTTCGGATAAATCTGAGGATGTGGTGGTGGCTTTAAAAGGAGCCTTAGAAAAAAAAGGCGTCGTTTTAAGATTAAATTCAAGGGTAAAGGAAGTAAAAGTTTCAAACGGCAAAGTTTCGGGAATAGAATTATATGAAAAAGAGGAATATATTCCCTTTGATGCAGTAATTATAGCAACGGGAGGACTTTCTTATCCTTCTACCGGTTCCACCGGGGATGGCTATGAAATCGCAAGAAGGTTGGGTCACACCATTGTGGATTTAAGACCTTCGCTGGTTCCCCTTATAACAAAGGAGAATTGGGTAAAAGATTTACAGGGGCTTAGTCTTAAAAATGTTGAAGTTACTTCTTTCTATAATGGAATAAAAATTAATTCTGAATTTGGAGAAATGTTATTTACTCATTACGGAGTATCGGGCCCTGTAATTTTAACAATTAGCCGAGAAATAGTAGATTATTTAAAAGAGAATAAAGAAGTGATTATTTCCATTAATTTGAAGCCAGCTTTAACTTCGGAAAAAATCTATGAAAGAGTTTGTAGGGACTTTGAAAAATATAGCAGGAAGCTTTACAAAAATTCCTTAGACGATCTTTTACCCAAAAAGCTCATTCCGATAATTATTAAACTTTCGGGTATTTCAGCCGAAAAACCTGTCAATCAAATCAGCAAGGAAGAAAGAATGAAACTGGTAGAACTTTTGTCTAACTTTAAACTTACAGTTATAGGATGCCGGGAAAAAGAAGCCATAGTTACTCGAGGCGGAGTTAGTGTAAAAGAAATAAATCCAAAAACAATGGAATCCAAATTAGTAAAAGGGCTTTACTTTGCCGGTGAAGTAATTGATATAGATGGTTACACAGGAGGATTTAATTTACAGGCTGCTTTTTCTACGGGCTATTTAGCAGGTGTTAATGCCTGTAAAGAGGGTTAGGTGAGAAAATGAAGATTAGAGGTATTAGAGGAGCCATTACCGTAAATTCAAACTCAAAAGAAGAGATAATAAATTCAACAAAGGAATTATTGAGAGAAATGATTGAAAAAAATCAGGTGGACATAGAAGAAATATGCTTTATACTTTTTAGTGCTACTGATGATTTAGATGCAGCATTTCCGGCGCAAGCTGCAAGAGAAATGGGAATGAAATATGTTCCATTGTTGGATTTTTCTCATATGAAAGTTCCGGAAGATTTAAAAAGATGTATACGCATATTAATGGTATTTAATTCTGATAAAAAACCAGAAGAAATAAAACATGTATATCTAAAAGAAGCAAAAAGGTTAAGACCGGATTTATAAGGGGGGTAGGTTTTGGGTAAAAGTTTAAAGATAGCTATAGATGGCCCCGCCGGCTCGGGTAAAAGTACTATAGCCAAGATTTTAGCTGAAAAGCTCTCTCTCTTATACATAGATACGGGTGCCATGTACAGAGCAATTACTTTTAAGGCCTTACAATCAGGAAGGTTTAGTACAAAAGATATTATTGATATAGCAGAAAACTCTCAAATAATATTCGATAAAGGCAGGATTTATCTGGACGGAATGGATGTGACGGAGGAAATAAGAAAACCTGAAATAGATGAAAAAGTATCGATTACAGCCAGTATACCTGAAGTAAGAGAAAGATTAGTAATGCTTCAAAGAAAAATGGCTGCCGAGCAGGGGGTAGTAATGGACGGTCGAGATATTGGCACCGTGGTTCTTCCGGATGCCGATTATAAATTTTTTTTAACCGCAAACATTGAAGAAAGAGCGATAAGAAGATACAATGAATTATTAAAAAAAGGTGTTTTTAAAAGTTTTCAAGAGGTCAAAGAGGAGATAATAAGAAGGGATAAAAATGATGCCGAAAGAGAATGCTCACCTTTTAAGAAAGCAGAAGATGCGGTAGAAATTGACACAACGGATAAGGATATTAATACGGTGGTTAAGGAATTGATGGAATATATTAAAAAGGGGTAAAAGGATGTTATATAGAATTGCAAAGTTATTATGTAAAATAATCCTTTTGATCTTTTTCCGAATTGAGGTTTTGGGAAGAGAAAATTTTCCGAAGGATGGCCCTGTTATCGTTTATTCTAATCATAAAAGTTTTTGGGATCCTATTTTAATAGGCTGTATGCTGGATAGAACGGTAAATTTTATGGCAAAAATTGAACTTTTTAAATATCCTGTTTTTGGTTTTATCCTGAGGAATTTGTACGCATTTCCCGTAAATAGAGGGGCTCCGGACAGAAAAGCAATTAGAAAAGCCCTACAGGTATTAAAAGAAGGAAAAGTCCTGGGTATTTTCCCGGAGGGTACCAGGAGTAAAGATGGTATGTTAAAAGATCCCGAACCGGGTATAGCTCTTTTTGCCATAAAAACGGAAAACTTAAAACTTGTACCTGTGGCGATTAAAGGAAATTACAAATTTTTTTCAAAAGTTCAGCTTATTATTGGAGAGCCTATAGTTTTTGAAAGTAAAAATGAAAAATATAGTTCGGAAAAAATTAACGAATTAAGTATTGAATTATTTAAAAAAGTTGAGCAATTACTTGTGTCTTAAAATATTAGAATAAATTTCGGGATGTGAAATTATGAAAATTTACATTGCTGATTATTCGGGATTTTGTTTTGGAGTAAAAAGGGCTGTTGGTATATTGGAGAATATGGTAAAAAATGGAGAGGAGGCCTATACACTTGGGCCTATAATACATAATCCTCAAGTGGTAGAGTATTTTACCCAAAAAGGGATAAAGCCAATAGAACTAAATGATCTTGATTCCGAAAGAAAGAGAAATGTTGTCATCAGAACCCACGGAATAGAACCGGGATTAGAAAAATTATTAAAAGATAAAGTAATAAATGTAATTGATGCTACTTGCCCATTTGTTAAGAGGGTTCATAAAATCGCGGAGGAAATTTCTAAAAAAGGCCTTATGCTTATTATTATTGGTGAAAAAGATCATCCAGAAGTTATTGGTATTAAAGGACATTGCTTTGGAAAATGTGTTGTGGTGGAAAATAAAAGTGAAGCTGAAAAAGTGGATAACTTTGACAAGGCTGCTGTAGTGGTTCAAACTACTCAAACCCAGGAAAATGTAGATAAAATAATGGAAATATTGAATCAAAAGGGAGAAATAGTAGAATTTTATAATACCCGGTGTGACGCTACCGCAAAACGGCAGGATGCTGCAAAAAAACTGGCAAAAATGGTGGATGTAATGCTCGTAATAGGAGGGAAAAACAGTGCCAATACAAATAAACTTGCAGTTATTTGTGAAAAAGAGGGAGCAAGGGTTTACCATATTGAAACCGCGGAGGAAATAAAAAAAGATTGGTTTAAAGAAACAGATAAAGTGGGTATAACAGCAGGTGCTTCAACACCTGATTGGATTATAAAGGAGGTAGTAAATAAAATGGAAGAAATAGCAAAACAATTTGATGAAAATCATGAAACGGAAATTAGGAAGGGTCTAATTCTCGATGGAAGGGTAGTTAAAGTTACGGATAAAGAAGTAATAGTAGATATAGGGGCTAAGCAAGACGGAATTATACCATTAAACGAAGTATCTCATAAGCCCGTAAATTCTCCTCTTGATGTTGTTAAAGAGGGAGAACATATAAAGGTATTTGTATTGAACCCCGAAGATAGAGAGGGGAATTTAATCCTTTCCAAGAAAAGGGCGGATTATATTGTTGGGTGGGAAAATGTAGAAAAAGCCTATAACGAAAAAGAAACTGTGGATGCGACAGTTGAAGAGATTGTTAAAGGTGGTGCTCTTGCCAGGGTTTTTAATATAAGGGCATTTATTCCGGCTTCCCACATGGATTTTAAGTATGTTCAGGATCTTTCAGATTACATTGGTCAAACCTTAAAGTTTAAAATTATAGAAATTGATAAAGAGCAAAAACGAATAGTTTTGTCCCGTAAGGCTTTTTTAGAAGAAGAAAGAGAAAAAACAAAGAATCAAATATGGGATAAAATTAAAGAAGGGGATATTATAACGGGTACTGTAAAAAGGATAGCTGATTTTGGTGCTTTTGTAGATATTGGTGGCTATGATGGGATGATTCATATTTCTGATTTGTCCTATGGCAAAGTAAAACATCCTTCGGAAATATTAACTCCGGGGCAAGAGGTAAAAGTTAAAGTTTTGAAGATTGATAAGGAAAAAGGTAAAATATCCTTAGGGCTAAAGCAGTTAGCAAAGGATCCGTGGACAGAAGTTGATAAAAAATTACATGAGGGGAATGTGGTTGAGGGCAAAGTGGTTAAATTAACTAATTTTGGAGCTTTTGTAGAATTACAACCGGGAGTAGAAGGACTGGTTCATATATCCCAGATTTCAAAACAAAAGATTAAACATCCTCAGGAAGTTTTTAAGGTAGGGGATATGGTAAAAGTAAAGGTATTAGAAATAAATCCAAAAGAAAAAAAGATAAGTTTAAGTATAAAAGAGGCTCTTGAAGAGGAAAATAAAGATTCAAGGAAAATACAAGATCCGAAAGAAGAAGTAAAGGAAGAAGGTCTAAAAATTACTATTGGAGAAATTTTTGGAGATCTTCTTAAAAAGTCTATTCAATAATTAAAATTTTTAAAGGGGAGGATTCAAATCCTCCCCTTTAAAAGGAGAGGTGTAATTGTCAATAATAACAAGGTTAAAACGAAAAAAAGAACATATCAAGTATTCGCTTATGATGGAAAAACACATAAAAAGAGATGTATTCAAAGATATTACAATAATACATAATTGCTTATCGGAGGTATATTTTGACGAATTGGATATTTCTTCTTCTCTAATTGGTGCGAAATTAAATGTTCCATTGATAATCAACGCCATGACCGGGGGAATCGAAGAAAGTTTTTACATAAACGGAGCTCTTGCAGAAATCGCAAGAGAAAAAAAACTGGCATTGGCTGTAGGATCTCAAAAAATAGCTTTTAAATATAAACATGCCCGGCAAAGCTTTAAAATTGTTAGAAAAATAAACAAAGACGGCATAATTTTTGCAAATATTGGAACCGATTGTACTTTGGATCAGGCTAAAGAAGCGGTGAAAATGATAGAAGCAAATGCTTTACAATTACATCTAAATGTGCCTCAAGAGCTATTTATGAAAGAGGGAAGAAGAGATTTCCGGGGTACCTGCGAGAGAATACGGGAGATTGCTGAAAATTTAGATGTTCCTGTTATTGTAAAGGAAGTCGGTTTCGGAATTGCCAGGGAAGAAGCATTAAGAATATTAAAAGCAGGGGTAAAAATAATTGATATTGGAGGATTTGGCGGCACCAACTTTATAAAAATCGAAAGCATGAGACAAAAAATAAAACCGTATAAATTTGAGAATTGGGGAATTCCCACAGCTGTTAGTTTAATCGAAGTATTATCTGTTGCAGAAGGGAAAGCAGAAGTTATTGCATCAGGAGGGATTAAGGATGGGCTTGATGTAGCAAAGGCCCTTGCTTTGGGGGCAAAAGCTTGCGGGATTGCAGCCCCTATTCTCTACCGGCTTTTAAAATATGGTAAAAAATCGGTACTAAATTATTTAGATGAGATAATTTATGAACTAAAATTAACGTTAGCAATGGCAGGAGCAAATAATTTGAAGGAATTAAGCGAAAGACCTATTTATATAGGTGGAAATACGTATAAATGGCTGAAATTTAGGGGTATTTACTAAAAAATCGCAGATTTTAAAGAAAATCTATTGACATTCTAAAATAATTTGCTACAATTTAATGTGATTGATTAATTTTTTTGCAAAGGGGGCTGTGATAGTAAAATGAAAGCATTGGGCCGTCACATCTTAGCGGAAATTTACGATTGCGATCCTTTTGTTTTAAATGACAGAGATTTAATCGAAGATATTTTGGTAAAGGCTGCTCTTGAAGCGGGAGCCGAGGTAAGGGAAGTTGCCTTCCATAAATTTAGCCCGCAAGGTGTAAGCGGTGTGGTAGTAATTTCTGAATCACATTTAACCGTTCATACGTGGCCAGAACTTGGGTATGCCGCGGTAGATGTTTTTACCTGTGGCGACAAGGTAAATCCGTGGGATGCCTGTAACTATATAGCTGAAAAATTTCAGGCAAAGCATATGACAGCTTCTGAAGTAAAAAGAGGGGTTTTTGAAAAACCTGTGAAAGTGGTAAACTTTTAAAAGAGACTGAAAGAAGGGGATAGGTTGATTTATAAGAACTCAATATTTTTTGATTTTGCGTTTGATTAAGTAGAAAAATGCGGGACGGAATGTCGCGCATTTTTCTGTTTTTATAGAGAATTAATTTTTAGCATGAATAATATGATAAAGATTGGTTAAAATTAGAATAGACCCCCTTTACATTAGCCCCCATGGTACACTATTGTTTTGGTTGTGTACCATGGTTTTTTTTTATTTAATTATGTATAATTACAATATATAATGAACTATAAAATGGGTGAGGGGATTTTATTGCAGGATAAATATTACGAATTTATTGAAAAAATTAATAAAATAACAGGAATTAACCTTTCATTATACAAGGAAAAACAGATGAAGAGGCGTATAGAATCCTTTATCAGAAGGCATGGCTTTGAGGAATACGATGATTACTATAAGTTTATCAAAGATGACCAAAATAGGATAAGAGAGTTCCTTAATTATCTTACAATAAACGTTTCTGAATTTTTCAGAAACCCCGCACAATGGGATATATTAGAAAAAGATATTATCCCCAATTTAATTTCAAACAACAATTCATTGAAAATTTGGAGTTCGGCTTGTGCGAGCGGGGAAGAACCTTATTCGGTGGCTCTTTTGTTAAGAAAGATAAATTTTGACAAAGCAGAAATAATAGCTACTGATATTGATGAGGATGCTTTGGAAAGAGCAAAAAAAGGACTTTATAATGAAAAAATAATTACAAATGTACCTGAAGATTTAAAAAGAAGATTCTTTATTAAAAGAAAAGAAGAATATGAAATATCTGACGACATAAAAAATATGGTGAAATTTATAAAATTGAATCTTTTAACCGATCCATTCCCTAAAGGGATCCATTTAATTTTATGCAGAAATGTTTTAATATATTTTACCGAAGAAGCAAAAGAAATGATTTATAAAAAGTTTAATGAATCCTTAGCTGATGACGGAATTTTGTTCGTAGGAAGTACTGAACAAATAATAATGCCTCATAAATTTGGCTTTTCCAGCATAAAAAGCTTTTTTTATAGAAAAATTTCATAAATTTTCTTTTTGAATACTGTATTTTTTTATTCTATATTGTAAGGATTGCCTTTTTAATCCCAATTTTTCTGCAGCCCGGGTTATATTACCCTGGCATTCCCGCAAAGTGTCAATTATTAATTTTCTTTCAAAATCATCCAATTGCTTTAAAGCACTACTTTTTTGAAAAGTTGTGTTGTTAATCAAAGCTTCATTTAAAAAATAGAAACTTACATATTTTAAAGAGTCAAAAGTAATTATTCCATCATCCTGACAATTCATTAATCCTTCTATAAGGTGCTCTAATTCTCTTATATTTCCGGGCCACGAATATTGTAAAAATAAATCCATCAGCCTTTTATCGATTCCTGTTACATTTTTACCGAATTTTTTATTGTACTTTTCAATAAAATGGTTCGAAAGTAATATGATATCATCTTTTCTTTCTCTTAGTGGAGGGATTTCTATATATATTACGCTTAACCTGAAAAACAAGTCCTTTCGTAAACGGCCAGTTTTTAATAGAATTTCAGGTTTTTCGTTTGTAGTAGCTATAATCCTTACATCAACCGGTATATCGTATGCTGCACCAATTCGCCTTACTACACCTTCCTGCAGTACTCTTAATAGCTTACTTTGAAGGTTTAAACCCATACTGTTAATTTCATCCAATAATAGGGTTCCTCCATCCGCTTGTTCAAATAACCCCGGTTTATTTTCTGCTCCGGTAAAACTTCCCTTGGTAGTGCCGAAAAGAAGGGCCTCTAATAAAGATTCGGGTAAGGCTGCACAGTTTTGAGCGATAAAAGGACCGTCTTTCCTGGGGCTTTCTGCGTGAATGCTTTGAGCAAAAAGTTCTTTTCCTGTACCGGTTTCTCCGTAAATCAAAATTGAAGAAGAGGTTTTAGATACTTTTTTAGAAAAAGCTATCAATTCTTTTATTTTTTTATTTTCGCCGATTATAGAACTAAAATTGTATTTCAAGGAAATATTATTATCCTTTAAAGTTTTTGCCCCCGAAGCTATTTGTCTTAGCTCTACCACTTTTTCTGCAAGGTGGTAGATATTAGTAATATCCCTTGATACCTCAAAAGCTCCGATTATACTACCGTTTTCGATAATAGGGAAGGTAGTATTGACCGCTTTAATTTCGTTTCCTAAAAAACTCCGATATTGCTGATATCGTTTTAAAACAGGCTTTCCTGTTTTTAGTACCTGGCATATTGTGCTTTCTTCGGGAGATAAAGAAGGGTAAACCTCAAATAAGTTTTTGCCAATAACCTTATCGGGATCTATCCCTTCAAATTTTCCCAATATTTTGTTGTAGAACAATATTTTGAAATTATTATCGACAATTATTATCCCCTCATCAAGAGAGTTAAATATCCTCTTAATTGAATCATAAGAAAAGATGTTATAGAGCTGTTTCTCAATATCGTACATATATATCACCAAATAAATATTTCTATATTATTAATTTATTTCCTTCTTTAAGTATAATATTTCCCGGGGCATAGCAATATTTGACGGTATTAAAAAAACGTAGACAATAAACGACAAAATTTTGCTATATTTCCTAACAATGCCCCAAAACCTTATTGAAAGAAAAATATTTTACTCATGAACAAAAAAAGGCTACACTACCAAAGATATCATGTGTGTAGCAGACAAATTAAATGAGCAAAAATTGAAAATTATAAATGACAGCTACCACTGCGTATCGTTGCATACAATATAACATCACCGGATATGCCGGTTTTAGAATTAACAGGACGTATTACTAATCTGGAGTTAGGAACAATTGATGCGAAGGTAGGAAGTTCTATTCTGGTAGCCCAGGTAGGGGGATTTTGAATACTTGGAAACAATTGATTGCCAAAACCTCCTATATCAGGAATATAAATTTCCCCTACATAATTATCAAAATTACCAAATGAGGAAGGTTGAGGTAGCGTTGCCAAAAAGCTGACTGCTTGACCTCCTTGAGGTGCAAAATTAACAAAAGCCACCGCTCCTGTTCCAAACGGCAAACGAAATTGAAGCGTGGAGCTTAGAACGATACAACATGGGTAGGGAATAAGACCCGGCACGCAAAGTACATCGCCGGCATTTATAAGATTAGGATCATTGATATGACGGTTATTTACTGCAAGGGCTTCAAGGCGTGTTCTGAACATCTGAGCTATATTAAAAAAGGTATCTCCAGGCTGAACGGTATATCGGCCCTGAAAAGCGGGAGGACAGGATCGAGGAACTCTACGGACTTGTTTATCTGACATAGTTAAACCTCCGTATAGTAAAATTACTTTGTAATAATATAATATGTTGCCATGATAAGAATTGAAACAAAGGTTTAAAGGGAAATTAAACAAGTAGCAACATCCTCAGCAGGGCGAGGTTATCATTGAAAGGCAAAAGCATCGCAGCAGGAGGAAACCAAACAAGAACCCCCGGCGTTGGTCCGGGGATTTTTTGTTTAGGAGGGTTATTTATAATGTGACATAAAATGTGACCTTTTTACAGCTATTTCCATTTATTTAGGTCACAAAAATAACCTCCGTTACAGGAGGTATAATGCTTTTTTATGGTGGGCCATGTAGGCTTCGAACCCACGACACCCTGATTAAGAGTCAGGTGCTCTACCAACTGAGCTAATGGCCCACATTTAATGGTGGAGAGAGGTGGATTCGAACCACCGAAGGCATCGCCAGCAGATTTACAGTCTGCCCCCTTTGGCCAGCTCGGGAATCTCTCCACTAACTTAATGGAGCCGACGATGGGACTCGAACCCGCAACCTGCTGATTACAAGTCAGCTGCTCTGCCAATTGAGCTACGTCGGCATAAAATTTTGGTGGGCCCACTAGGACTCGAACCTAGAACCGACCGGTTATGAGCCGGTTGCTCTGACCGATTGAGCTATGGGCCCGAACGCAATTTATAGTATACATGAAATTAAAAAATTCGTCAATACTTACAAATAAAATTTTTAGATATAAAATTTGAAGGAAACTAATAATAGTTGTAGAAGTTATATATTGGAAAGGAGGCAAAAAAATTGGATATTAAAGATTTATTAAAGGAATTAATAACAGATCATTCTCCTTCCGGAAGGGAACCGGAGGCTGCTTTTAAAGTAAAAGAATTATTCGGTAAATTTTTTGATGAAGTTAAGGTAGATAAACTGGGAAATATCATAGGGAAAAAGACGGGAAAGGACTCAAAATTTAAAGTTATGATTGCCGCACATATGGATGAAATTGGCATGATGGTCACAAAAATTGAAGAAAGGGGCTTTATTAGATTTACATTTGTGGGTGGAATTGACCAAAGGATTTTACTGGGTCAAGAGGTCTTAGTACACGGCAAAGAAATTGTCCACGGTATAATAGGAAGTAAACCACCTCATTTGCAAGAACCTGATGAAAAAAGTAAAGCTTTGAAAAAAGAAGATTTATTTATTGATACCGGTCTTCCCTACGAACAAATTAAAGATATTGTGAGCGTTGGAGATTTCATTACTTTTAAGAGAAAACCTGTGGAACTTTTGAATAATCATTTTGCCTCTAATGCCCTGGATGATAAGGCCGGTATAGCAGCAATACTATGCTGTATAGAGGAGCTAAAAAAATTAGTTTTCTCCGCGGATGTGTATGGGGTCGCTACTGTACAGGAAGAAGTGGGTTTAAGAGGAGCAATAACCTCGACTTATGGTATATATCCCGATATTGGTATTGCAGTAGATGTCGGACATGGAAATATTCCGGATTTGCCCGAAGAAGAAACTTTTAAATTGGGAAAGGGTCCTGTCATAGCTTTAGGCCCCAATATTCATCCAAAAATTTATGAAAGATTAAAAAACTTAGCCGATGAATATAAATTACCTTATCAGATTGACCCAAATCCTTCCTATACTGGAACGGATGCCTGGTCAATACAGATAACTCGAGCCGGTGTTCCGACAGGGCTAATTTCTATACCTCTTAGATATATGCATACTACCGTGGAAACATTAAATACTGAGGATATTAAACTGATCGGAAGATTGCTTGCATTGTTTATAGCTTCTGTGGATACGGAATTTGTGGAGGGATTAAAATGTTATTAAAGAGACTTTCTGAAGCTGCAGGTGTTTCGGGAAATGAAAATGAAGTGAGGGATATATTAAGGGAGGAATTAAAGGGATATGCAGAAATTAGAACGGATGCTTTGGGAAATCTAATATTTGAAAAAAAGAATGAGGGCAAAAGACCAAGAATAATGCTGGCAGCACATATGGATGAAGTGGGATTGATGATAACCTCCATACTAAAAAATGGGTTTTTAAAGTTTGAAACTGTGGGAGGAATTGATGAACGGGTACTTGTTTCAAAGATCGTTACAATAGGCCCAAATAAGGTTTTCGGAGTTATAGGTGCAAAACCCATTCACAGGCAGGAACCCAAGGAAAGGGAAAATGCATTAAAAATAAAAAATCTTTATATAGATATAGGTGCAAAAGATCAGGAGGATGCGGAAAAAAAGGTTAAAATTGGCGATTACGCTTGCTTTAATACGGAATTTGAAATATTTAAGAACAATATTGTAAAAGGAAAGGCTTTAGATGATAGAATCGGATGCTTTGTGGTAGCGGAAATAGTAAAAAGGAATTATGAAGTGGAAATTTGCGGAGCTTTTACTGTTCAAGAAGAGGTTGGATTAAGAGGCTCCGGAGTTGCAGCTTACCAATTAAAGCCCGATGTCTGTATAGTGGTAGAGGGAACTTTTGCTTCCGATGTTCCTGGTATGAAAGAAGAGGAATACAATACTTTACTTGGCAGGGGACCGGCGATAACTACAATGGATAGAAGCTTTATTGCCGATAAACGTTTAAGGGATAGGGTATTTGAAATAGCAAAGAAAAATAACATACCATGTCAGCCAAGAAGGACAAATTTAGGAGGTACCGATGCGGGCAGAATACAATCTATCGAAGAAGGAATACAAACAATAGTTATTTCAGTTCCTACTAGGTATATTCATTCACCTGTTAGTATCGCTGATCTTAATGATATTAATAATACGATTTCCTTGGTTAATGCTTTAATAAACGATTTTCAAGAAAGGGGAATATAAAGTGAAAGATCTATTAAAGAATTTAACCGAATCTTACGGTCCTTCAGGCAATGAAGAAAAAATTCGAAATGTTATTAAAGAATTGGTAGAGCCTTATTCGGATGAAATTAAAATAGATGCAATGGGCAACTTGATTGTTCGAAAAAAAGGCCCGGGAAAGAAATTAATGTTTGCTGCTCATATGGATGAAATAGGATTAATAGTAACTAATATTGATGAGAAAGGTTTTATAAGGTTTTCAAATATAGGAGGAGTATCTCCCTATGTGTTATTAGGAGAAAGGGTAATATTTGAAAACGGTACGGTGGGGGTAATTGGAGTTGAAAAATTGGAGGATATTAAAGAGCTAAAGATGAAAAAACTTTTTATTGATATAGGAGCATCATCGAAAGAAGAAGCAATGGAAAAAGTTAAAATTGGTGATATGGCAACTTACTACCGGGAATGCACTTTCCTTGGCAAAAGTATTTCTGCAAAATCTTTAGATGATAGAGCCGGATGTGCTGTACTTATAAAAGCGCTTAAAGAAGTAAAAAATCCAAAATATGATTTATATTTCGTATTTACAACTCAGGAAGAAGTAGGCACAAGAGGTGCGAGAACTTCGGCTTATGCAATTGAACCGGATCTTGCAATTGCGGTGGATGTTACCTTATGCGGAGATACTCCTGAAGGAGAAAAAATGGCAGTGGAACTCGGCAAGGGACCGGCTGTTAAAATAAAAGATATGAGTGTTTTAAGCCATCCCGAAGTAAAACAGCTTTTAATTGATACTGCAGAAAAAAATAAAATTCCATATCAGAAGGAAGTATTGGATATGGGTGGCACTGATGCGGGAGCAATACATCTTACCAAGGAGGGTGTCCCTTCCGGCGGAATTGCAATACCCACAAGATATGTTCATACGCCCTCTGAAATGGTTAATTTAGATGATTTAGAGAATACAGTAAAACTAATTTTGGCTTTAATTGAGCAATAACCGTTAAATCAAAGTCCTTATGCTTTACAAAAATTTTTTTAAAATAAAAAGGCAAAAAATTGTAAAATGGCATAAATATTGCATTAATATTAAAGCTTAGAAAATAATATAATTAACTTATTATCATAAGTTTTCTGGAGGGGTCAAATTGAGTAAACGATTTAAAGTTAAGATTAATGAACAAAGGTGTAAAAAATGTGGAATCTGTGTAGCATTTTGTCCCAAAAAAGTTCTAAGAATAGATATAAATACTTTTCCTATTGTAGATAAGGAAGAAGAATGCATAGGTTGTAATTTGTGCTATTTGCGATGCCCGGATATTGCCATTTTTGTAGAAGAAAAAGGCGAAGGGGTGGTTTAAATGCATGAAGACATTAAATTTCTTCAAGGGAACGAAGCCTGCGTGGAAGGGGCCCTAAAGGCAGGTGCAAGGTTTTATGCTGGTTATCCTATAACTCCTTCTTCCGAGATAGCAGAGCTCGCATCAATAAGGCTTCCTGCAGAAGGGGGAGTATTTATTCAAATGGAGGATGAAATAGCGAGTATGGCAGCTTTGGTAGGAGCTTCTTTTGCAGGTGCGAAAGCTTTTACAGCTACCAGCGGCCCGGGATTTTCCCTTATGCAAGAAAATATTGGACTTGCAATAATGACCGAAGCACCATGTGTCGTAATAAACGTGCAAAGAAGTGGTCCGAGCACGGGGCTTGCTACAAAACCAGCTCAAGCGGATGTAATGCAAGCCAGGTGGGGCACTCATGGGGACCATGCTGCAATTGTACTTGCACCTGCGACGGTGCAGGAATGCTATGATTTAATAATTTATGCCTTTAACTTTGCTGAAAAATACAGAACACCGGTTGTATTTTTATCGGATGAGATTGTAGGCCATATGCGAGAAAAAGTCGTATTGCATAATAATATACCTATTGTCCAAAGAAAAATGCCCAATATCGATCCAGGCAAATATAGACCGTATGAACCAGAAAAAACGGGTGTGCCACCTTTGGCTTACTTTGGAAGCGAGTATACCTTTCATGCTTCCAGCTCAATGCATGATGAAACTGGTTTTCCTAACAACTCTCCACAAAATGCTGAAAAGGTAGTTAAGAGGTTATATAACAAGATTTACCAAAATAAGGAAGATATAATAATTACTAAGGAATTTTGTACTGAAGATGCTGAAATACTGTTTATTTCTTTTGGAGCATCTGCAAGAAGTTCCAGGGAAGCTGTTAATATTTTGAGAAAACAGGGTAAAAAAGCAGGTCTTTTACAATTAAATACCCTGTGGCCTTTTCCCGATGAAAAAGTAAGAAATTTAGCTGATAGGGCGAAAATAGTAGTTGTACCGGAAATGAACTTGGGGCAAATTATAGGAGAAGTTCAAAGGGTGTTAAACAACGGTATACCTGTTATAGGAGTTAACAAAGTAAATAGTGAAATAATAACCCCCTTTGAAATAATTGAGAAGATTAAGGAGGTTATATAAGGTGGCAAGGAACGTATTTGACTATATAATTGAAGAAAAACTACCTTTTTTTTGGTGCGAAGGATGTGGTAACGGAATAATATTGAAAACTATTGCTAAGGTATTTGCAGATTTAAATTTAGATCCGCGTGAAATCGTAGTTGTCACCGGGATAGGATGTTGGGGCAAGGCAGATGATTATTTATCGGTTAACAGCCTTCATGTAACTCATGGAAGAGCGCTTCCTGCTGCTACGGGAGTTAAACTGGTGAATCCCAACTTGAAAGTTTTAGCTTTAATGGGAGATGGAGACGGGTTAACCATAGGAGGTAATCATTTTATTCATGCAGCCAGAAGAAATATTGATATCACCGCTATTATTTCAAATAACTTCAATTACGGTATGACCGGAGGGCAAGTATCGGGTACCACACCGGAAAAAAGCATTACCAGCACATCGAGATTTGGTTCCGTTGAGCCTCCCTTTGATGTAGTTAATTTAGCAATTGCCGCAGGAGCAAGTTATGTGGCCAGGGCTACCGTATATCATGTTAACTTGTTAGAAAAATATATAAAGAATGCCATAATGAAAAAAGGTTTTTCGGTGGTGGATGTAATTAATGTATGCCCTACTTATTTTGGAAGACTTAATAAATTGAAGACTTCTGTGGAAATGATGGAGTTTTTAAGGGATAATAGCACATTTAATAAAAATGAAGGAGATATTAACTCAAATAAGTTTGCTCTGGGAGAATTTGTGAACATTGAGAAACCGGATTTTTCCACAAAGTACTTAGAGGTTCAAAAACAAGCTAAGGAAAAAATATTTTCCCTTGAGCAAGATTCTGGTGCAAGGTAGGAGGGTATCAGCATGGGAAGAATAGAAGTTGTTCTTGCAGGTTCTGGAGGACAGGGATTGTTATTGATCGGTAAAATTTTAGGTGAAGCAGCAGCAATTTTTGATGGAAAAAATGCCGTGCAGACTACAGCCTATGGAGTAGCTACAAGAGGGGGCTTTTCCAAATCGGAGGTAATAATTTCTGAAGACGAAATTGCCTTTCCGGAAGCTATGGACCCCGATTATATTGTATGTCTTTCACCCCAGGCCTTTGAAATTTACAAAGGAAGAATAAAGGAAGGAGCTATATTAATTTACGATAAAAATACGATAAAATGTGAAAACAATGAGTATTATGGTTTTTCGATGACAAATGCTGCAGTGGAATTAAAGAATATCAGAATTTTAAATATGATAGCATTGGGTATTCTGGTAAAGATATCGGGAATTGTAAGTTTGGAGGCAATAATTGAATCGTTGAAAAAAAATTCTCCCGATCAGTTCAGGGACCAAAATCTTAGGGCGTTTTATAAAGGTTTTGAAATGGTATTGTAAACTGTAAGGGGTGGAAAAATGGATTACAATAAAATTTTTTCCGATGGGATTGTTAGCCTGCCTCCCTCTCCTATAAGAGAGCTTTTAAAAGTATCCCAAAGACCCGGTGTAATTTCCTTAGCAGGAGGTAACCCTTCACCGGATACTTTTCCTGTGGAGGATTTGAAAATATGTTTTGAAAAAGTAATGGGGGAAAAACCACAAAAAATACTTCAATATAGCCCCACCGAGGGATTATCTGAATTAATAGAAGCTGTTCGATCTTTATCTTTAGAAGATGGAATAAAATGCGAGATGGATAATATTTTAATTACTACCGGTTCTCAACAGGGTATGGACTTAGTGTGCAAAATACTTTTAAACCCGGGAGATGAAGTTATAGTAGAATTACCCACTTATCCCGGGAGCCTTCATACTTTAAGAAGTTATAAGGCTAAAATAACCGGGGTGCCGGTGGATGAAAAAGGTATAAACGTAAATCTATTAGAAGACATCATTAGAGAAAGGGCTATGAAAGGTAAGATCCCTAAATTTATTTATACTATTCCTACTTTTCAAAATCCATCTGGGACCACATTATCTGAAGAGAGAAGAAAGTATATTATACAAATAGCAAAGAAATATGAAATAATTGTAGTTGAAGATGATCCCTATTCAAAGCTAAGATATTCCGGCAAGTTCATTAAATCTATAAAGTCCTATGACGAGGAAGGTTTTGTAATATATATGAATTCCTTTTCTAAAATTTTTTGTCCTGGAGTACGGGTCGCATGGATGATAGCGGATAAAGAAATTATAAAAAAGATGATAATCGCAAAACAGGGAATGGACTTGCATACCAGCAGCTTAAATCAGGCAATAATAGCGGAATTTTTGAAGCAGGGAAAACTTAAATCTCATTTAGATCGTATTGTTCCTTATTATCGTGAAAAGTGTGATATTATGGTAAAAACCGTAAATGAATGTTTTGGAAACAGGATTATTTTTACAAGTCCCGAAGGCGGTTTTTTTTCATGGATTACTTTAAAACAGGATATAGATACCAAAGAGTTTATATATAAAGCTATCGAAAGAGGTGTGGTCTACGTTCCGGGTTCTTCCTTTGGCCCGGGAGAAGAAAAAGAATTAAAGTCTTCTTTGAGGCTTTCATTCGCCACCGTAAATAAAAATGATATAAAAAAAGGAATAGAAATTTTATCGGAGATTTTTTGACAGGTTAATAATTTTAGAATTTAATTTCAAACTGTTGGAAATTACTTTCCGACAGTTTTTTATTTTGATTCACATTATACGGGAAAATATCATAAAAGTAATTTAAGGGATTAAGAACATTGGAGGGGATTGTATTGACATACGATTGCAAATTTTTAAAACTACACAAAAAAATACCGCTTATAGAAAACGAACTTAAAATTTACAAGTGCCTTTTAGGGAATGCCCTATTAAAAGAAAAGGATTTAGATGAAAAATGGGCCTGTAAAGGTTGTAAAGTGAAAGATTTTAACGACAAAATTTGCATAAACTTAATTCCACAAAAAGAGTTTATTAAACGCGGTGTAAGCGAGACATTCTTTATTTGTACTTTAATGAATGTAATTTTTAAAGAGCCCGAAGAGTTTTGCTTGTTAAATTGCAAATACCGTGAAATTTAGATAAAAATATGTCGATATATATAAAATCTTATGAAAATTTGTATAAAGGAAATTTTTTTTGATTATAGAATTAATATATAGTTTCTATTAAGGCAAGCTTTCACTTAATTTGGGGGGAATTTAGATGTTAAAAACCGAAGCTTGGGAAATCTTTAGTAAAATAATTGAAAGTGTAGGAACAATATATGTTCAAAATTCCTTATCTTACATAGAAATATATGTTTATAAAATTATGTTCCATATTGGCCTCTACTCCAAAGGGCTATATAAAATAGAAGAAAAAATAAAAAAAGAAAAGTATCAGGATATATATCTTTTGGCTTTTGGGGGTCTGTTTTCTTTTTTATTAAAGGATTATAAAAAGGCATTGAAATACTTCAGAGAAATAGAAAAAATTACTAATTCCTCTTTTGTACAATATTTCTTGGGGAAAATTTATGAGGAATTGTCCGAATACGATAAAGCTATTGAAAAGTATGAACTTACTTTGACCACTCCGGAATTGAAATTAAAAGCTTATTGCAATATAATAAAAATTTTATATAAACTTGAAAAATATGAAGAGGCTATTAATCTTATCGATTTTATAATAGATTCTACTGAAGGGGAAAATTTAAAGTCCTTATTAAACCATAAAGGGCTATGTTTATTAAAAACGGGGAATATTAAAGATGCCAAAAAGAGCTTTGAAAAAGCCCTGGAAATTTCGGAAAACGATTTGAGTGTTAAACAGAATCTTGCTACATGTTTATTGATGATGAAAGATTATAAAAAGGCAGTAAAGCTTTTTAAAGATGTTTATGAAAAAAATGATGTGGACATTACATTGCTTAATAACTTTACTACAGCTTTAGCAGGTTTAGGAAGATATGATGAAGCAATAAAATTATGTGAAAAAGGATTAAGAATTGATAGTCAAAATAGTGATCTTTTAATAAATTTAGGGTATTGCCTGTATAAAAAAAATATGATTAATAAGGCTATGGAATGTTTTAAACAGGCCGAGAAAATAAACCCTGAAGACTATACCCTTCAAAACAATATTGCTTATTGCCTGATATCTTTGAAACGCTATAAAGAAGCATTGGAAATATTAAATAGGATTTTGCAAAAAAAGGCAAAAGATGATATATTATTAAATAAAGCCTACTGTCTTTTCAAAATGGGTATGTATAAGGAAGCTGCGGAATGCTATGAAAAAATAGACCCTGAAAGAATAGATTTTAATATAAAGACAATTATTGGTATATGCTACGAAAATATGGGTGATAAGGAAAAGGCAGTAGAATTTTATAATAAAGCGTTAACAGCTTAAGCGGGGTGAAAATTTTGAAAATACTTGTATCAAACGATGACGGAATATATGCCGAAGGAATATTTGCACTGGTAAAAGAACTAAAAAATATTGGAAAGGTTTTTGTAGTAGCGCCCGACAGGGAAAGAAGTGCTACTGCTCATGCTATAACCATGCATAAACCTTTAAGGGTTGATAAAGTGGAAATTTTTGGGTCAGAAGTAACATCCTTTAAGGTTAATGGTACGCCTTCGGATTGCGTTAAATTAGCTTTGGATGCATTGCTTAGAGAACCCCCGGATTTAGTGATTTCGGGAATTAACAAAGGACCTAATTTAGGGACAGATGTAATTTATTCGGGTACAGTATCTGCGGCAATAGAAGCATCAATCTATGGTATTCCTGCTATTGCTGTTTCAGTAGCTTCTTATGAGGATGTAATTTTCGATTATCCAGCAGAAGTTATTAGAAAGCTGTGCGAGTACATAAAAGATAAAGAATTTCCAAAGGACTCACTATTAAATATAAATATTCCTGCTTTGCCAAAGGAAAAAATAAAGGGGGTAATGATAACCCACTTAGGGACAAGAAAATATAAAAATTGCTTTCATAAAAGATGTGACCCAAGGGGAAAGGATTATTATTGGTTAGCCGGGGAAGTTGTCGAAGATCTTATGGATGAGGATTCGGATGTGTGGGCGATTCATAATGGTTACATATCTATTACTCCCATTCACTTTGATTTGACAAAGTATGAAATTATGGATATGTTAAAATCATGGAGAATAGATTTTTGAATTATTTTAAGAAGGGGATTTAATGGAAGACAAGTTGGAATTAATTGGGCAAAAGGAATTAAATTATAATGATGAATTATATAAATTGGTGGATTTTTTAAATAAGACCTTTAAAAAGAAAGGTTTTATTTTCGGAATAACAAAAAAGGAAGATAAAGCTATAATATCCGTATACGAAACTTAACCATATAATAAATGAACCTTTTATACCCCTCCTGAATATTCTAAGTATTAAAGTCATTTTAGGAGGGGTAATTTTTATGAGAGGAAAAGAAAGAAAATATTTTCCTGGAACCAGCACTCCTTACGGATATGTGCCATTTTTTAGTAATGTGATATCGTGGAAAGAAGCCCAAAAAATTTATGTTTTAAAAGGCGGTCCGGGAACCGGTAAGTCCACTTTCCTGAGAAAATTAGGGGAAAGATTATTGGAAGAAGGTTACGATGTAGAATTCCTTCATTGTTCAGCCGATAGCAATTCTTTAGATGGCATTTACCTGGCTAAGGAAGGTATTGCTCTTTTGGATGGGACAGCTCCTCATGTAATAGACCCAAATTTCCCTGGAGCAGTGGATGTAATTATAAATTTAGGAGATTATTGGAACGCAGATAACCTAATGAAAAATAAGAATGAAATTATAAATCTGCAGGAGAAAATTAAGGATTGTTATTTACATGCTTTTACTCATTTAAAAATTGCAAAGGCTTATTATGATGAGGTGGAAAGTATTTACTTTAAAGCTATTAAAAAATTGGAGTTTCAAAGGTTTATAAATGAATTAATTCATGATGTATTCAAAGATAAGCAAGCATTTCATAAAATTCCAAAGGTAAGAAAAATGTTCGCCAGTTCAATAACACCCGAAGGAAAGGTTAATTTTATCAAAAATCTTTTTGATCCCCTTGAATATAAATATATTTTTACATCTACCTCCGGGGAATTAGTAAATGAGGTTATGAAAGCTATTAGGGACAGAGCATTAATGTTGGGATATAATATAGAAGAATTCCACTGCCCGGTTACTACAGAGAAGATTGATCATTTAATATTACCGGAATTAAGCCTGGGTTTTGTTACTTCAAAAGAACCTCATTTATACTCTGAACCGGTAGGAAATTTCAAACTTGTGAATTTGGATGACTATTTAGAGTTCAGCAAGATATATCAAAACAAATTTGTTAAATTGGTTTCCGATAAAATAATCAATGCTTTAGATGAAGCTGTTGAAGGCATGAAAGAAGCAAAACGTCTGCATGACGATTTAGAAAAATTCTATGTAGAGTCTATGAATTTTTCTAGAATAGACAAATTATTAGAAGATGTATATGAAGATATCATTAAAAATATTGATCAGGAATAGGGCTTTTTAAGCCCTTTTTTACTTTTTTGTTACAAAAAAGGAAAAATAAATTAAATGAAGAATAATTAATAATAATATAAAGGAAGTAAATTTTAGGAGGAAAACAATGAGATTAAATAGAGTTAAATTGTATTTTATAATTATTATGATCGTTATTACTTCGGCAATATATGTTATAAGTTGTGGAGATAAATTCAGCAATTTACAACCAAAAGATTCTATAATAAAAGCAAGTGAAAAATTGAAATTAGTAAAATCGTATAGGATGAATATAGAAGCGGTCTTTACGATAAAAGAAGTAGACCAAAAACTTTCTTTCACAGGAGAAGTACAGAACCCAAATATGATGCACCTGAATGGTGATTTAATGGGAATGAACATTGATATTTATCAAAAAGACAACAGTTTTTATATAAAAAATCCTCTAAATGGTAAATGGGTTAAAACGGATGATTTTGCGTTTGGTGAAATGAACGATATCCTTAAAACCCCGGAAAAAACCTTAGAAAAACTTAAGGATATAATTGAAAAGGCTGAATACCTAAATGATGAAAAAGTAAAAGGAGTAGACTGCAAGGTTATAAAATTTGTTCCAAATAGTGAAAAAATAAAGGAATTATTAATCGAAGGGACTAATGCGGAAGATGTGGATGAGGTACAGGCGGTTTATACTTTATGGGTCGGTAAAAAGGATTTCTTAATTTATAAAATGAAAGTGGATATATTGATTAAAGATAATTCCTCCGGGAACAGAGCTATGAATATGACCGTTGATTTATTTGATTTTAATAAAAAGGATGTTGTCGTTAATTTTCCCACCGATTTGCCTAAATAATTATTAAATAGGAGGTAAAAGCTATGTTTCTTTCGGAAAAAGCTAAAGGTATAAGTCCATCTCCTACTTTGGCAGTAGATTCCAAAGCTAAACAAATGAAAAGTGAAGGGTATGATGTGATCGGTTTTGGAGCTGGAGAGCCGGATTTTGACACACCTTCCTTTATTAAATCCTCGGCAATCAAAGCTATAAATGAAGGTTTTACAAAATACACCCCGGTAGGAGGTATTCCTGAATTAAAAAAGGCAATAGCTGATATTTTTAACGAAGAGTTGGGCCTTACATATAAGCCCGGTGAAATTATTGTTTCTAATGGAGCTAAACAATGTCTTTACAATGCTCTTTATTGTCTTGTGAATCCAGGAGACGAAGTATTAATACCCCATCCTTATTGGGTAAGCTATCCTGAGCTTGTAAAACTATGCGGGGGAACTCCGGTTTTTGTACCCACTTATGAAAAAGATGATTTTAAAATGAAAAAGGATGTAATTGAACCTTTAATTACTTCAAAAACGAGGGTGATTGTTGTAAATAGCCCCAATAATCCGACGGGTAGTGTATATTCAAAGAAAGAATTGGAAGATATTGCTGAGCTTGCAATACGATACAATTTATTTATTATTTCTGACGAGATCTACGATAAACTTATATACGATGGTGAAAAACATATAAGTATAGCTACCCTCGGTAAAGAAGTTTTTAATAGGACTTTGATAGTAAATGGTGTATCTAAGGCATATTCAATGACCGGTTGGAGGATAGGTTATGCGGCGGGACCCGAGGAAATTGTGAAAGCTATGACCGATTTTCAAAGCCATACCACATCAAACCCCAACTCTATTGCTCAAAAAGCTGCTTTAGAAGCACTTACAAATCCCGAGAGAAAGCAAGCTATATCTTCGATGGTAGAAGAGTTTTCCAAAAGAAGAGATTATATGGTGGAAAGGATAAATCAAATACCAGGGCTTTCATGCATAAAACCTAAGGGAGCTTTTTATGTAATGATGAATATTACAAAGACTTTTGGAAAGAAAATAAAAGGTTTCGAAATAAATAATTCTACCGATTTTGCTCAAAAGCTATTGGAAAATTATATGGTAGCTGTTGTTCCGGGCATAGCTTTTGGAACAGAGGATTTTGTGCGGTTATCGTATGCCACCTCTTTAAAAAATATTGAAAAAGGCATTGATCGAATTGAAAATTTTGTTAGAGACTTGGTATAATAAGCAGGTAAAGACCTGCTTATTTTTTTGAAAAGGAGTGAAGGCATTGAGGGATATTTTCGAAAATCCTTTAATAGATAGGTATGCAAGTAGAGAAATGCTGGAAAACTTTTCACCTCAAAAAAAATATTCCCTATGGCGTAAATTGTGGATTGCTCTTGCTGAAGCAGAGAAGGAACTTGGAATTCCTATTACAGAAGAACAAATAGAAGAGATGAAAAAATTTGCTGAAATTATTAATTTTGAGGATGCAGAAGCATTCGAAAAATCTACAAGACATGATGTAATGGCACATGTATTAGCCTATGGTAAACAGTGTCCCAAGGCAAAGCCAATTATTCACCTGGGTGCTACCAGTGCTTTCGTAGGGGATAATGCCGATATAATCTTAATGAGAGATGGGCTTGGGATTTTAAAGAAAAAATTGATTAATGTGATTTCCAATCTATCGGAATTTGCGATGAGATTTAAAGACCTTCCCACGCTGGGATTTACACATTTTCAACCGGCCCAATTAACTACGGTGGGGAAAAGGGCTACCCTCTGGATATACGATTTAATTTTGGATTTAAAGGATATTGAATATACAGAACAAAATTTGGTATTACGGGGTGTAAAAGGCACAACGGGCACTCAGGCGAGCTTTTTGAAACTTTTTGACGGGGATGAAGAAAAGGTAAAAAAACTTGACAGAATGATTGCTAATAAATTTGGCTTTGAAAAATCTGTTCCTGTTTCCGGGCAAACATATACAAGGAAAATTGATAGCTTTATATTGAGAGTTTTACAGGGGATTGCTGAGAGCGCACATAAATTTGCAAATGATATAAGATTACTTTCAGGATTAAAGGAGATAGAAGAACCTTTTGAAAAAACTCAAATAGGATCATCGGCAATGGCATATAAGAAAAATCCCATGAGATGTGAAAGAATGACCGCACTTTCAAGATTTGTAATTGTAACTGGATTAAATCCATATATTACAGCATCCTGCCAATGGTTTGAAAGAACCCTGGATGATTCTGCAAATAGAAGAATTGTTATTCCTGAAATGTTTCTTGCTACGGATGCAATTTTAAACATTTATTTGAATGTAAGTGCGGGCCTTATCGTTAATGAGAAAATCATCGAAAATCATGTAAAAGAAGAACTGCCTTTCATTGCTACCGAAAATATTTTAATGGAAGCGGTAAAAAAGGGTGGAGATCGCCAGGAGCTTCATGAAGCAATAAGGATTTATTCCAGGGAAGCGCAGGAGGAAATAAAACAAGGGAAGGAAAACAATCTAATTAATAAAATTGTAGAAGATAAAAGATTTAAAATCAGCAAAGAGGAGATTATTAAAATACTTGAACCTAAAAATTATATTGGCAGGAGTCCATCTCAGGTTTTGGAATTTCTTCAGGAAGAAGTAATGCCGTATTTACAAAAGTACCGTGAATTTCTCGGTATTTCCAGCGAATTAAAAGTATAAAAGGAGGTATCTTAATGCCAACCTATGATTTTATATGTAATCAATGTGGATTTTTATTCAGCGAATTTATAAATATTAAAGACAAAGATAAAGTAAAATGTCCTAAATGTAATGGTAGCGTTACCCAAAGATTTACAGGGTTTGTTTATACCCGAAAGGGAGACTCCGGTCAGGGAGGATGTGCCGGGAGCTGTTCTTCTTGTAGCGGATGTAAATAAGTAATATAAGATGCTGGCTATAATTTTTGTAGCCAGCTTTTTTATTTATATTTTATGTTTAATTATTGAACATAATGCTTTAAAAAATGAACAAGACTTTTTAAAATTAGTATATTTAATAAAATCAATAAGTTTAATTTTTAAACACATATCATTCAATAAAGTTAAAACAATAGTTATATATTATTTTTTCTCGATTTATCTGAGAATTATACAATGGCATAAAATTTGCTAATTTTATGAAATTAACTATTTGAAGGAGGTGTAAAAATGCGTGAAGTTGTTATACTAAGTGCTGTACGCACCGCCTGCGGAAAATTTGGCGGAAGTTTATCTGAAAAATCCCCTGTTGAATTGGGAAGTGAAGTAATTAAGGAAGCGGTGAAACGAGCAGGTATAGAAAAAAATATGGTGGAGGAAGTAATCTGGGGAAATGCATGGCAGGCCGGTGTGGGACCAAATCTCGGAAGATTAGTTGCGGTGAAAAGTGGCCTTCCGGTAGATGTTTCTGCTTTTTCTATTAACAAAAGGTGTGCTTCCGGATTAAAGGCTATAGCCTTA
The DNA here is from genome assembly GCF_001601575.1 of Thermovenabulum gondwanense. Lineage (NCBI taxonomy): Bacteria > Bacillati > Bacillota > Clostridia > Thermosediminibacterales > Thermosediminibacteraceae > Thermovenabulum > Thermovenabulum gondwanense. The sequence goes on along the minus strand of NZ_LOHZ01000042.1, from coordinate 63,994 downwards.
GCTGTCCAGGCTATAAAAGCAGGCGACGCAGACTGTATAATAGCCGGTGGTACAGAAATGGCCAGCCGTGCCCCCTATCTTTTACCTGGTGCAAGATGGGGGTATCGTTTGGGTGCCGGTGAAATACAGGATCATCTACATCAAGATGGATTCATGTGTCCCTTAGCCGGAATGATGATGGGAGCGACTGCAGAAGTATTGGTTGAAAAGTACGGTATTACAAGGAGAGAGCAGGATGAATATGCTTTTCTCAGCCATAAAAGAGCAATTGAAGCTATAGATAAAGGTAAATTTAAAGAAGAAATAATACCAATTAACATAGGAAATAAGAAAAATCCCAATTTATATTTTGAAACCGAAGAGATACCAAGAAGAGATATTTCCTTGGAGGCTTTATCCAAACTTCCACCGGTATTTAGAGAAAACGGGACAATAACTGCCGGTACAAGTTCTGCCCTGTGTGATGGAGCGGCTGCGTTAGTATTAATGGATAAAGAAAAGGCAAAAGCGCTGGGTTTGAAGCCTTTGGCTAAAATATTATCCCATGGTCAAAGAGGAATAGACCCGGTGCTAATGGGACTTGGTCCTGTTAAGGCAGTACCTATTGCTGTTGAAAAAGCCGGGCTTACTTTAAAAGATATTGATTTAATTGAATTAAATGAAGCTTTTGCAGGCCAGGTTATAGCAGTAATGAGGGAACTTGGACTTGATATAGAAAAAACCAATATATACGGCGGAGCCATTAGCCTTGGTCATCCAATAGGTGCTACCGGAGCGAAACTTTTAACCACCCTTATCCATGCGCTTAAAAATGAAAATAAGACCTTTGGAATGGTGACTTTATGCGTAGGTGGAGGACAAGGCGAAGCGATGATAATTGAAAGATTGGATTAAAAATTAAATTTTCTGAAGGGGGTTAACAAGATGGAAGTAAAAAAAATACTGGTTGTGGGAGCAGGAACTATGGGGCATGGAATTGCCCAATTAGTTGCTCAGCAGGGGTTTGAAGCGTATTTAGTGGATAGGGAAAAAGAGATAGTAGAGAAAGCTTTTTTAAAAATTAAAGAAGGTCTGATGAAGAGGGTGGAAAAAGGGAAAATTTCGAAAGAAGAAGCGGAAAAAGTTTTAGAAAAGATTACTGTGGGAACTGATATGGAAACTTTTGCCGATGCTGATTTTGTTATAGAAGCAGTCTTTGAAGATGTTGAAGTTAAGAAAAAGGTTTTTGAAAAATTGGATAAAATTTTTGAACCAGAGGTAGTTTTAGCCACTAATACTACCGCATGTTCTATAAGTGAAATAGCTACGGCAACCAGAAATAGAAAAAGGGTAATAGGAATGCATTTTTTTAATCCACCCGTAATAATGAAGCTCGTAGAAATAATTCCCGGTCTTGAAACAGACGAAACTACTGTTGAAAAAACTAAAGCTATGGCACTTATGCTGGATAAAACTCCGGTTGTTACAAAAATAGAAACACCTGCAGGAATTGTCAGCAGGGTTTTAGCCGCCCTTTTAAACGAAGCGGTTGTGGTATATTCAGAAGGAGTTGCCGATGCAAAGGATATTGATACCGCCATGAAGCTTGGTGCAAATCTTCCGATGGGTCCTCTGGAACTAATAGATATGATAGGGGTTGATATTCATCTGGCTAAAACCGAAACGCTTTACAGAGAATACGGGGATCCGCGATATCGTCCACCGTATATTCTGAAAAAGATGGTTAAAGCCGGTCATTTAGGAAGAAAAACCGGGCGTGGATTTTACATTTACGAACAATGATTTTATACGAGGAGGTATAGATATGAATTTTGATCTTACTGAAGAACAGGTAATGATAAAAAAGATGATGACGGAATTTGCAGATAAAGAAGTAGCCCCTTTTGCTTCGGAAAATGACAGGGAAGAAAAGTTCCCCTGGGATATTGTCAAGAAAATGGGAGAATTAGGAATATTCGGTACCGTTATCCCTGAAGAATATGGAGGGGGCGGATTTGATTATATTTCCCATGCTATAGTTGCGGAAGAACTGGGCAGGGTGGACTCTTCGGTAAGAGGAATTTATTCGGTCCAAATTTCCCTTGTAGCCCTTACTATACTTAAATGGGGTACAGAAGAACAAAAGAAAAAGTATTTACCTAAATTGGCAAACGGGGAAATTCTGGGATGCTTTGGCCTCACAGAGCCAAATTCCGGTAGCGATGTGGTTAGCATGCAATCCAGTGCGGTAAGAGACGGGGATTATTATATACTTAATGGAAATAAAATGTGGATAACAAATGGCGGAGTTGCCGATATAGCAATAATCTTCGCTAAAACCGATAAATCAATGGGGCATAAAGGAATTACGGCTTTTATAGTAGAAAAAGGGGTAGATGGGTTCTCATCGAAAGATATCCATAATAAACTCGGTCTTAGAGCTTCAAATACAGCGGAATTAATACTTCAGGATGTGAGGGTGCCAAAAGAAAATATTCTTGGAAACGAAGGAGATGGATTTAAGGTTGCTATGAGTGCATTAGATAATGGGAGGTATACTGTTGCAGCAGGTTGCGTAGGACTTGCGCAGGGCTGTTATGACGTTGCTAAAAAATACGCAGTGGAAAGGGTTCAATTTGGCAAACCAATTGCTGGACATCAACTGGTTCAGGAGCTTTTTGCAGACATGATTGTTGAAATAGAAGCCGGGAGGTTATTGGTATACAGAGCCGGACATTTAAAAAATAAACATCTGCCCCATACAAGAGAAGTATCAATGGCGAAACTTTTCTGCAGTGAGATGGTAAACCGCGTAGCGTATAAAGCTCTTCAGGTATTTGGTGGTTATGGTTTTTCATCGGAATTTCCAATTGAGAGGTATTACAGGGATGCAAGAATTAATACTTTATATGAAGGTACAAGTCAGATACAAAAATTAATTATAGCAAATAGAGAATTGGGTATATCTGCATTTTAAAATTTAGTACAGGGGAGGTACCCGAATGGGTGAAGTTTTATACTTATTCAATACTCAAGAAGATATCGCATACATAACTATAAACAGGCCGGAAGTTAGAAATGCCCTCAATAATAAATTGGTTGAGCAATTGCATGAACTTTTTGACCGCATTGAAGAAGATGGTAGTTTAAGAGCTGTAGTTATAACAGGGTCCGGTGATAAAGCTTTCATGGCAGGTGCGGACATAAAAGAATTGGTAGAAAGAGATGCAATTTTAGGAAGAAAGCAGACCAAAAGGCGACAAGAACTTTTTAATAGAATAGAAAATTTAGATATACCTGTGATAGCGGCAATAAATGGTGTAGCGGTAGGAGCGGGATTGGAACTTGTTCTAGCTTGTACCTTTAGAATTGCTTCTGAAAATGCAAAATTTGCTGCCTCGGAAGTAAAACTGGGTATTATACCCGGAGCAGGCGGTACTCAAAGATTAACGAACGTAATTGGAAGAACAAAAGCTTTAGAAATGATTTTACTGGGCGAAATGATAGATGCTCAAGAGGCTTTAAAATTAGGTCTTTTAAATAAAGTTGTTCCTCTTGAAAGTTTAATGATAGAAGTTAAGGAATGGACCGAGAAAATTAAGGCACTTCCAAAACTTGCTATTCAATATGCAAAAGAAGCGGTTATCAGGGGGAACAGTTTAGGAAGAGAAATGGGCTTTGCTCATGAGTCTTATCTGCATGCTCTGTCCTGTACTACTGAAGATAAAAAAGAAGGAGTGACTGCTTTTTTAGAAAAAAGAAAACCTCAATTTAAGGGCAAATAGGGGGTGTAACTTTGAGAGTCGTAGTATGTATAAAGCAGGTTCCCAGCACGGATGCAAAAGTAAAAATGGATCCGGTAAAAGGAACGCTAATCAGAGAAGGAGTGGAATCAATAATAAATCCCTTTGATGAATATGCTATTGAGGAAGGCATAAGAATAAAAGAAAAATTTGGTGCAGAAGTAATTGTAATATCTATGGGGCCACCACAGGCTAAGGAAGCATTAAAAACAGCTCTTGCGATGGGTGCAGATAAAGCAATTCTTTTGAGTGATAAAGCTTTTGCTGGTTCGGATACCCTCGCTACCAGTTACACTTTATCCCTGGCAATAAAAAAAATAAAAGATGTAGATATTGTAATTTGCGGAAAACAGGCCACGGATGGTGATACTGCTCAGGTGGGTCCGGGACTGGCCCAGAGGCTTAATTTTTCTCAAATTACTTATGTTTCGAAGATAAGACATATAAATATAGAAGATAAAGAATTAGTTGTGGAACGGCTGTTGGACAATGGAACACAAGTTGTGAGAACAAAAATGCCAGCTTTGTTAACGGTAGTAAAGGATATAAATCAACCCCGCATCCCAAATGTATTTTCAATTAAAAAAGCTGCTAAAGCGGAAATACCTGTATGGGGACCTCAAGACCTGGATGGAGAAAAAAATAAATTTGGTTTTGATGGATCTCCTACTCAGGTAATAAAAATATTCACACCTCCTCCCAGAGAAGGCGGAAAGATATTTGATAAAGATGTAAAAGAATCAGTAAAAGAACTAATAGAAATCCTCTCGACTAAAGGAATAATTAAAATATGAAGGAGGATAATAAATGGCTCTAATTGTAAAAAAAGAAAATTGCACAGGATGCGGGATTTGTGTAGAAACATGCGCTTATAAAGGAATAAGATTAGATTCAAAAGGAATTGCTGAAATTACAGAAAATTGTATTTTATGCGGTCAGTGCGTAGACTCCTGTCCTGTAGAGGCACTTTATATGGAAGAAAAAATACAGGAATCTGAAAAACAAAACTACAGAGGAATAATGGTATTTATAGAACACGAGTTAGGAAAAATACATTCTGTTTCTTTTGAGCTATTGGGAAAGGCTAAAAAGATTGCCGATGAATTAAAAGTGCCAGTCTATGCTATGGTGATAGGTGACAGCATTAACGAAATAATAAAAGAGGTAAAAAATTATGAAGTAGATGTAATTTATGCGGTAAGCGCACCATGGTTATATGATTATCAGACAAAACCTTTTATTTTAGAAGCTGAAAGTATTATAAAACATTCGAAACCCGAAATAGTATTGATAGGAGCGACGACCCTTGGCAGAGATTTTGCCGGTGCGCTGGCAACAAGGCTGGAAACGGGATTAACTGCCGATTGTACGGAACTCTCTATTGATAAAGAAAAAGGGCTGTTACTCCAAACACGTCCTGCCTTTGGTGGAAATATTATGGCCACTATAATTTGTCCTTACAAAAGACCTCAAATGGCAACCGTAAGACCCAAGGTCATGCCTATGCCTCACAAAGTGTTTGGAAAAGATTGCAGAATTATACAATTGCAACCCGTATCCGGTCCCAAAGATTTGGATTTAGAAATAGTAGATTTTTTGCCGGATACGGTTGGAAAAGTAAATATCGCTGAAGCAGATATAATTGTGTCGGGTGGTAGAGGTATGAAAGGGCCGGAGAACTTTCATATGCTTTTTGAGCTTGCAGAGCTTCTTGGAGGAGCTGTAGGAGCTTCCCGTGCTGCGGTGGACAGCGGATGGATTCCATATGCTCACCAGGTAGGCCAAACGGGAAGGACCGTCAGGCCAAAGCTCTATATTGCGTGTGGAATTTCAGGTGCTATTCAGCATCTGGCGGGGATGCAGACTTCAGAAGTAATAGTTGCTATAAATAAGGATCCTGAAGCCCCTATATTTAAAGTTGCCAATTATGGAATTGTAGGAGACCTTTTCAAGGTTGTTCCGGAAATAATTAAACAAATTAAAGAAAAGAAGGGAAAATAATTTCTAATATTTTTTAGACCGCACATTATGCGGTCTTTTTTTATGTTTTAATAATTTATAAAATAAATTTTTAGCAAAACAGGTTATTTAATAATAAAATCGAATAATTATTAAATGAAGATAAAAGTGTGTATAAAAGAGGTGAACATTTTGAAGAGCAAAATTGCGCTTATTTCACCTTATCCTGAACTGACAAATATCGCTAAAAGGATTTCGGTGGCACAAGGAGAGGATATAGATATTTATGAAGGAGTCTTAGAGGAAGGAGTAGAGATTGCCAAAAAGCTCTCAAATCAAAAGGAAGCGGATGTAATAATAAGCCGTGGAGCAACGGGTGCATTAATAAGAAAAAATATAGACATTCCTTTCGTTAGTATCGAAATAACAGATTTTGACGTCTTTTTAGCATTATATGAAGCGGCTCCTTTTTCTAATCACATTGGTTTTTTTGGATATGATTATAAAAAAGGACATTTTGATTTTGAATTATTTTCAAAAATATTAAATAAAAAAATAAGTTGTTTTTATTATAAATCAGAAAAAGAATTAAGGGAAAAACTTTATGAATCAAAAGAATCAGGTATAGACATGGCAGTAGGTACGGGAGCTTGTATAATTGAAGAAGCACAAAAATTGGGATTAAAAGGGAAACTGGTTTTTTCCAGTGCTTCATCGGTATTACAGGCAATAATTACCGCTAAAAACATCAGGGCAGTTATAGAAAAAGACAGAGGACAAAAGGAATTAATTAATACCCTCTTAGAGCATATTACGGAAGGTATAATTGCATTAGACGAAGAAAGAAAAGTAATTATGTACAATTCCGTTTCGGAAAAATTACTTAAAGCACCGAAAAAAGAAGTATTAAATAAAAAAATTTTTGATATCAATTTTAATACCCTTCAAAAAATTTATAAAGATAGTCAGTTAGCAAAAGAAGAAATCATAGAAATAGAAAACAAAAAATTACTGGTAAAAAGATCAAATATTAATATAGATAGCAAAAATATAGGTACGGTTATTACAGTACAGGATATCAGCAAAATACAGGAAGTGGAACAATCTATCAGGACAAAACTTGTTAAAAAAGGATTAATTGCCACATACAGATTTGAAGATATTTACGGAAATAGTAAAATTTTATTGGAAACTATTAACAAAGCAAAAAAATACAGCTGTACCGATTCAACAGTATTAATTTTGGGTGAAAGTGGCACGGGCAAGGAGCTTTTTGCTCAGAGTATTCACAACGAAAGTAAAAGAAGCGATGGTCCTTTTGTAGCAATAAATTGTGCTGCTTTACCTGAAAATCTTTTGGAAAGTGAACTTTTTGGTTATGAAGAAGGCGCGTTTACCGGAGCCAAGAAAGGAGGAAAAGCCGGACTTTTTGAATTGGCTCATGGAGGCACTCTGTTTTTGGATGAAATAGGAGACCTATCTTTAAATTTGCAGGCTCAACTTTTAAGAGTATTACAGGAGAAAAAAGTAATGCGCTTGGGGGGACATCAATTAATTCCTGTTGATGTAAGGATTATCGCTGCCACTAATACCGATTTAAAAAATAAGATCGAAGAAGGTAAATTTAGAAGGGATTTATATTATAGATTAAATATTTTGACATTGACTATTCCACCTCTAAGAGAAAGAAAGGAAGATATTGAGGTATTATGTATAAATTTTATCAAAGAATTTAATGAACTATACGGTAAAAAAATTTCTCCGCAGCTGGAAGATAAGATTTATAAATTACTTTTTGATTACCATTGGCCCGGGAACGTGAGAGAATTAAAAAATATAATTGAGAAATGTGTAATATTATGCGAAGACCAAAAAATTTCTTATAGTTTAATTTCGTCACTGCTTAATGAAACCGGGTTAATTCAAAATAATGATTTAAATGACAGGCAAAAAATTATAGTAAATATTGGAACGCTGGAAGAAATGGAAAAACAAATATTTAAAGAAATATTTTTAAAATATAATAATAAAAAAGAAGTAGCCAGGGTTTTAGGAGTAAGTAGAACCACTTTATGGAAAAAAATGAAAGAATATGAAAAATAAAGTAATATTATAATATCAAATCAAAGAAAAAGGAAGTGATTTGTTTGTCAACAGTAGTAATTCTAAAATGTGAAGATTATAATCCAGAATTAATTTGTGAAAAATTACAATACGCCTTAAAAATGATAGATTTTAGGCCTGAAAATTATAAAAAACTCTTATTAAAACCAAATCTTCTAATGAGTAAAAAACCTGAAGAAGCTACAACTACACATCCAGCAGTAGTTGAAGGCCTTATAAATATTTTAAAAAAAGAAAATATTGATTTGATAGTAGCTGACAGTCCGGGGGGACCTTATAATGTAAAAAGGCTTAATGCTGTATATGAAAAGACCGGGATAAAAGACGTATGTGAAAAAACCGGAACTCCGTTAAACTATAATACAAGTTCAATAGAAATTGAACTCAAAGGGGAAAGTAAGATAAAAGCCTTACCTGTTATTTATCCTTATAAAGAATGCGATGGTGTTGTATCTCTTGCAAAACTAAAAACTCATGGTATGGCAGTGTATACAGGAGCTGTTAAAAATTTGTACGGAATGATTCCCGGAGGCTATAAGGTGGAATTACATTTCAGGATTAGAGAAATAGAAAGGTTTATGGATCTTCTTTTAGATATGTACGAAACAATTAATCCTTTATTATCTATAATTGATGGGGTTATTGCAATGGAGGGAGATGGTCCTTCACAGGGGACTGGGAGAAAATTAGGTATTCTTATTATTTCCGATGATGCTTTAGCTGCAGATTATGCTGCATCCAGGATAATCAATTTGAGTAAAAACGATTTTCCGCTTATTAAGAGAGCTATAGAAAGGGGATTGTTTAAAGAAGAAAGTATAAGATTTGTTGGAGATAGTATAGATTCGGTTAAAGTTAACGATTTTAAGATTCCATTAAAAAAAGACATGACCTTCATTAGAGGAATTCTTCCGAGATTTTTGGAAATTTATTTAAAAGAGATAATGACGCCAAAACCCTATGTCGTTTTAAATCAATGCAAGGGGTGTTCTGAGTGCTATTTAACATGTCCTCCCAAGGCTATTTGTATAGAAGATAAAAAGGCTAAAATCGATTATAAAAAATGTATTAAATGTTTCTGCTGTCATGAGCTTTGTCCTTATCAAGCCATAAAGATAAGAAGAAATTTCATATATGAAAAATTGCTTAAATGATAGGGATGAAAGGAGAGCAAAATGTCTATCAAAGTATGCAACTTAAAAAAACGTTATATGATAGGAAAAAATGAAATTTTTGCATTGAATAATGTAAGTTTTGAAATAAACAAAGGTTCTTTTGCCGTAATATTAGGACCTTCAGGCTCCGGTAAATCAACCCTTTTGAATATTCTGGGTGGCATCGATAAGGCTGATGAAGGTAAAATAATCATTGATGACGAAGAGATAACAAAGTATTCTGATGAAAAATTAACAGAATATAGAAGGAACTACGTAGGTTTTATTTTTCAATTTTACAATCTGGTAAATACTTTAAATGTCTACGAAAATGTATGTTCGACTGCAGTTCTTTCTAAAAATTCATTAGACGTGGAAGAAATTTTAGATGTGATTGGACTAAAAGCTCATAAGAGGAAATTTCCCTATGAACTATCGGGGGGAGAACAACAAAGAGTGGCAATTGCCAGGGCAATAGTTAAAAACCCCAAAATGATTTTGTGTGATGAACCTACGGGAGCATTAGATTACGAAAATGCAAAAAATATTCTTTCGATTTTAAGGAATATTAACCAAAAATACAACACGACGGTGTTTTTAGTGACTCACAATGTGGCGATTTCGAAAATGGCTGATGTCATTATTAGATTGAGAAGCGGGGAAATAATAGATTACATATTAAATGAGGCACCTCTGAAAGCGGAGGAGGTTGAGTGGTGATAATTTACAGGATCCCCATTAGAATAATCTTAAGAAACAAAGGTCAATTTATGGGAATTTTTATTATGATGTTATTGGCAACGATGACCTATTCCCTTCTTTCAATATCCATGTTTAACATTGAAAACAATTACAAGCTTTTTACAACTAAATATGTTCAGGAAGATGCTCATTTTATTACTTTAGAACCAATAAATGAAAAAAAATTTGAAGAAAAATATGGATTAAAGCTTGAAGAAAGAAAAGTATCTGAAATAGAAATGGAGGGAAAAACGCTAAGAATATTTTCTCCTCCAAAAGAAATAAATAAATGTTATGCTATTGCAGGAAAGGATTATCCTGATAAACGGAAGATATTACTGGACACTTTATTTGCTCAAGCAAATAATATTAAAATCGGAGACGAATATATTGTTGGAAGCAGAAATTTCAGGGTTGCCGGATTTATCAGTTTACCCGATTATATTTACATTATAAGATATGATCAGGATTTAATGAATAATTCCCAAAAATTTGGAATAGGGATTTTGAATGATAGCGATTTGGCACATTTTGAGCAATTATCTTATCATTATTATGTTGTTAAAAATTTATATACAAATATTGATGAGATAAAAGAGGATTTAAAAAAATATAGTTTAATAAATTTTGTTGAAAAAAATAAAAATCCCCGTATAGTTTATACGGAAATGAAGGTTAATAGCACAAAAAGTATCATTGCTCCGATAACTTTATTCATTACTTTTATTTCTTCTTTTTTACTTTTTATTGTTTTATTAAGGATAATTAATTCTATGCAGGTAGAAATTGGAACTTTATATGCCATTGGTTATAAAAAGATGGAGATTTTTAAAACATTTATGATTATCCCCGTAATTTTATGGGTTACAGGTTCATTGGTAGGATTATCTTTAGGTTATACTATTTCCCTTCCTTTTATTGACCTTTACAAAACTTATTTTAATATACCAATAATATATAATGTCGTTCCGATTAGAGAAATTATATTTTCAATTTTGCTTCCCGGGGTATTTGTTATTTTTTCCAGCATATTAGGGATTTTAAAACTTTTAAAAAAAGAGCCTGTTGAATTAATAAGAGGAGACGATAATGAAAAGGTATTTAAATTTATTGATTTTCCTTTGCTGGATAGATTCAACTTTATAAATAAAATAATGATAAAATATGGATTAATAAGAATAAGTCGTGAATTAGTAATGATTACAGGGATAGCTTTCGCAGCATTTCTGCTTATTTATGGGTTCACAGCAGAAAGGGAGATTAGGGGAATTGTTGAAAACACTTTTAACAGAGCTTTTAATTATAATTACATGTATATATTCAATGAAACATTAAGAGGTGAAAAATACCGCGAAGCGGAAAGATTTAACGTTATCTACTTAACCGATGAAAAAAATAGCAATGTAATTATTTACGGTATAGAAAGTAATTCAAAAATGATAAAATTAACAAATTTGAAAGGAGAAAATGCAGATATTTCAGGATTAGTTATAACTAAACCCCTTGCAATAAAATTGGGTGTAAAAATCGGTGATAAAGTAGCACTTAAAAATAATGTTGACGATAAAATTTTTATGTTAACAATAAGCGATATTGTTGATATAAACCTGGGTAATTACGGGTATATGCGGCTTGTTGATTTCAATCAAACCTTTGATTATCCTGAAGGTTCTTATAGAGGAATATTTTCGAAAGTAGCCTATGATATTAAAAAAAGTATTTTATTTTTAGAACAGGATAAAAGTTATATAATTGAGTCCTTTAAAAATACAATAGAACCTATGAGAAAAATGTTAAGTTTAATCGGGGGAATTTCTTCTATATTATCGTTAGCGATAACTTATGTTTTTTCAAATTTAATTATTAATGAAAACAGGAAAAATATTGCTATTTTTAAGGTATTGGGCTATTACGATAGGGAAATTTCCAAAATAATTTTGGGTTCAAACAGATTTTCTTTCTTTGTAGGTATATTATTGGGTATTCCCCTTTTTAATATTCTTTCGAATTTATTAATATCAAATGCTGCAAAACAAGCAGATTTTTACATTGAATTTAAGGCTGACTTTTTTGGTATTTTATTGTCCTATTTAATATTAATAATTATTTATATGTTTTCGCAAAAATTATCTATAAATAAAATTTATTCTATATCTATGTCTCAGATTCTCAAAGAAAAAATAGATTAAAATGTTTGGGGGTTAATTTATGAAATTCAAAAAAAACTATTTTATTTATGTGGCCATTTTATTATTAATCCTTTTGGGAATAGTTTACAATTTGATAACAAAAAGTACTAACGTAGTTCAAAGCAATATTTATGTAGTGTCAAAAGGTAACCTTGATGTTATTGTGAAGGAAGAAGGAACTGTAAATGCAAAAGATATTGCATTTATTTATCCGGAAATAAACGGAATTGTTAAAAAAATTTATAAAAATGAAAATAATTTTGTGCAAAAAGGAGAAAAATTATTGGAATTAACTAACGAGGAAATAGAAGTAAATTTTAAAAAAGCAGAATTAAATTTAAAAGAGCAGGAAATCTACTTAGATGAAATAACTTCATCGGAAGAAAAGTATATAATAAAAGCCCCAAATGACGGTTATATTGAAGAAATTTATGTAGATGTAGGGGATAAAATTAATACAGGAGCAACTTTGGCAAAAATTAGTATAAACCCAGATAAAACATATGTAAAAGCTCCTTTCAATGGAGAACAAATTAAAAATATTAAATCAGGGCAAGAGGCAGAGGTATTTTTTACAGATTCTTTCTTTAAAATTAAAGGAAAGGTTAAAGAAATAAACAAAAAAGGAGAAATAAAAGAAAACGGAGCGATATTTTATTATATTACTGTAGAAATAGATGGGAACTATTTTAGTGATAATAAAGATCCTAATGCGATAATAAAAGTAAAGACAGTTAAAGGTGTGGAAGAAAGTGTTCAAGCTGGTTTAATAATGGAGCCAGAGAAAAAGGATATTGTTTCAGAGGTAAATGGTTATGTGTCGAAAATAAATTTTATTAAAGGTTCTAAAGTAAAAAAGGGGGAAGCAATATTTGTTGTAAATGATGACAATATTATAAAAGATAAAGAAAAAGCTCTAATTTCTTATAAAAAAGCCTTTTTAGAATATCAATTAAGAAAAAGTCAATCAGAAAAACTCATAATAGATTCGCCAATTAATGGAAAAATAGTTGAAATAAATGTAAAGGAAGGAGATAATATTACACAAAATCTATTTGCAACTAAACCAATTGCAGTGATAGCCGACTATTCTGAATTTAAAATTATTGTTCCTTTTGATGAAATAGATGCTGTAAAAATAAAACAGGGTATGCCGGCAAATATAACGTTTGATTCTTTGCCAGGGACAATTTGCAAAGGTATAGTGGAAAAGGTAGCTGATATCGGTAAAAAAAATAATGATGTTACTACTTACGATGTTACAATTTTAATTGAAAAAAATAATGATGTGAAACCAGGGATGAATGCAAATGTAGAAATAATAACTGATAGAAGAGAAGGTATTTTGATAGTTCCGCTTTCTGCTATAGTAAAAAAAGAGAATAAATTTTATGTAAATGTGATTGATGAAAAAAATAATAAAACATCCCTTCGGGAAATACAAATAGGAATTAAAAATGGTGAATTTGTCGAAGTTATAAATGGACTGAAAGAGGGAGAAAAAATAACTGTAAAATCAAATATATAAAAAACATGGGCAGGAATTTCTAATCCTGCCCATGTTTTTTAGCCCCCAAACAAAGCTGGAAAGAAAACTACTGTGAATTCATCGCCCAATAAAGCATTAATTCCGCCCAATCGCTCGTATTCCTGACCGTTAATTAGTATTCTTATGCCTTTATTATCTTCAATATAATTTTTAAAAGAAAAATGATATTCTTGCTCTAATAAGGTTAGTAAATCAGATAATTTAACTCCTTTTTTAGTAGTGATTTCTTTTTGACGGGTGCCTGTTAAGTTACGCAAATCTCCAAAAAACATTACATTAACTTTAATATATTCATTATTTTCCATATTCTAAGGCAAAATCTAACCCGAGTTGCTTTAATTTATCTTTTGTTGGCACACCCGTCTCGAGGTCCCATCCTCTTACTTTATAGTAATCTTTTAGTAAATCGTCCTGTTCGAATACTTGACCTGAAGCCGGGCCTGAAGGAAGAGGTTCACTAATAAGGCGTGATGGGAAACTATCATCTTTCTTACCGAAACCTTCTCTAACATTAAAAATTCTTTCTAAGTTGTATATTCGTTCCCCAACTAACCAGATGTATTCGGGGTCATCAAAATCTTTAATTCCAGTAATCGTTGATACTAATTTACCATATACTTCGGCGTTTATCATACCCATTGAAGGAGGAAAACTACATAATATTCCTGTTTCTAAAAATGCTGTTAAATCCTGATTAAATTTTGTTATTTCTCCTTTTCCTTCCACTGCAAAACGATCTACTGGTCTCGGAATCGGAACGTTAAAAATTTCCTGAGGAGCATATCCGGAATTATGATCCGCCCCTATATTGGAAGTTAATAAGTTAAGACCATGAGATTTTGCACCACGAGGATCATATGCAGGTAATTCCAATCCTTTAACTTGGATAGCATATTTTTCTGCTCCCTTACCAATTTTCTTTGCTGCTTCCCGGGTACCATCTGCTAAAATATCTCCAAAACCTTCTCTATATGCGATTTGTTTTATTAGTTTTACCAGAGGTTCGTCATTACCATATACTAATTCTAAACCACCGGTATCATCTTTTGATATTATACCTTTTTCATAAAGCTCATAGGCAAAGCCGATAGAACTTCCAGTAGAAATCGTGTCAAGACCAAGGTCATCACATAGTTTATCGAGTGCTATTGTTAAACCGACATCCGGAAGTGATATTGTTCCGGTAAAAGCCCAAATTGATTCGTATTCAGGACCTTCGCTCCATGCTCCTTTATATTTCCCATAATTGACTTTAGAAAGATTACCGCAGTGCAACATACAGCTGTGGCATCCGGTTTTACGAACGCGATATTTATCAAATTCCTCTCCCTCAATGTTTTCCCAGCCTTGAATAACACCTTCTCTAAAGTTTTTGGTAGGGAACATTCCTAACAGATTTGTAAATTCTGCAATTTGTGTCCCTCGGGCTTTAAATCCTTCAAAAGCTGGATTTGATTTATACATTTGAATTTGTGCTTTAACAGCTTCCGAGAAACCTTCCGGATCGGCTATTTCAACTTTTTCATGACCTCTTATGGCAATTGCTTTAAGATTTTTAGAGCCCATAACCGCTCCACCGCCACCTCTTGCTGCAGCGCGGCGGTCACTGAAAATTCCTGATATTTTTACTTTATTTTCACCTGCTGGGCCTATACATGCTATTCTAATTCTTGGATCGCCTAATTCTTCTCTTATTAAAGTATGGGTGTCATCGCAATCTAAACCCATCAAGTAGGATGCATCCCTAAACTCACATTTTCCATCATGAATCCAAAGGTATACCGGTTTGTCAGAAACACCCTCTATAATAATGATGTCAAATCCTGCGAACTTCATTTCAGCTGCCAAATATCCTCCACCGGACGATTTAAAGTATGTACCGGTTAGCGGAGATTTAAAAAATACCTTCCAGCGGCCAAAAGATTGTGCGTTTGTTCCTGCTAAAGGGCCAGCAACAAAAATTAATTTATTTTGTTCACTCATTGGATCAATACCCGGCCTAAGCTCGTCATATAGAATTTTTATTGCAAATCCGCGACCACCGATGAAATCTAAGATCATTTTTTCGTTTAATGGTTCAATTGAATAAGTATAGTTAGAAAGATTTACCCTCAATATTCTATTTTTATATCCGCCCAATTTCACAATAACACCTCCAAATAATTTATTGAAGATAAAAAATATATCCCCCCTTTACCCATAAATATACATGTATTAAATACAAAAATAATAAAAAAATACGTACTTTATAAAAAATTATAGAAAATTAAACAACCAATGTCAACTATAAGCTTGATTATTAAATATATGAAATTTAAGGGCGAAATGAAAAAATTAAACAACCGATTTTAGGTTTTTGTATCCTAAAACCGGTTGTTTAATCGATGATCAGTAAGTATTAATGTTAATTTTTATTAATTTATATAAAAATAAAATGGCAGGGGAGACAGGACTCGAACCCGCAACCAACGGTTTTGGAGACCGCTACTCTACCAATTGAGCTACTCCCCTGCAAATAGCATTTGTTTAATTTTATGAGCATTATTATTATACAAAATCATTAACGAAGTGTCAATGAAAAATAATTTTTTTGTTAATGCCCCACAGTTTCGTTCTATTACTCTTTGAGAATAAAAAATAATAATTATTTATACTCCATACGTAATATGAGTATTGAGAATATTAATTTAGATCCATAGGAAATTCGCGTTTTTTATCGAAAGGAGGGTTAATTTTAGAGATCATTGTGAATTTTATATTAAAATTTGCGCGTTTTCTTTCAAAAAGTTCAATAATTGCACAATTTTTTGTTACAAATCTAATTATTCCTTTAGTTTTTTTATGAAAAGTATCATAAATTCTTCCAGCACTGAAACATCCTTTAGGGACCGTGTTTATACTATTAGCAATATATCCTATTTTACCTAAGGGGTAGACCGTTACTTTGATTGCTTCCGTATCGTAATCATTGTTAGGCTCTTTTTCAAGGGTTACAATCATTCCTGGCTTAAGTACTCTATACCCGAAATAATTTTCACAACCGACCAATGCAACAAATCGTTTTCGGACCATTTTACCCCCTCCTCTGACAATAAATTGTTCTATAATTCTATTATATAATAAACCAAAGGTCAATAGAATTCTTTATGGAGCTTTTTGCTTTGTACTATTTGCATTTTTAATAAATTTATAATCTAACTCTACATGTCAAATGCTTAAATGGGGTTATTATTTTATCTAATTCGTGAAAAAGGCAATTGAGATTTTAGGGTACTTTACTTTTGAAATAAAATTATATATAATAATTTTATCAGCAATGACTTATTAAATAATGGCCCAGTAGTTCAGCAGGTTTAGAACGCCAGCCTGTCACGCTGGAGGTCGAGGGTTCGAGCCCCTTCTGGGTCGCCATTTTGCGGAAGTGGCTCAGCGGTAGAGCATCGCCTTGCCAAGGCGAGGGTCGCGGGTTCAAATCCCGTCTTCCGCTCCAGATTTGCCGGGGTGGCGGAACAGGCAGACGCACAGGACTTAAAATCCTGCGGGTAGAAATACCCATACCGGTTCGATTCCGGTCCCCGGCACCAAATAATGTAGTAATTTAAAGCATTTATTTCAGATTTAACTCTGAATAAATGCTTTTTATTTTTTATAAATTTTTTATGGTAGAATTATATTAAATTTATGATTTTTTATTTCAATACTTAAAAAAATATTATAAAAAAGCGGTGAAGAAGATGAATTTATTACTTATTGCTCCCTTAGAGTTCCAATAATTGTGGAAAACGAAGTGATGGGGGCTGTTGCTACATTTCAGGAAGTAAGTACTTTGATGAAGGCAGAGTTAAAAATAAGAAGTCAATTATACGAAAATGGCTTTGTGGCTAATTATAGGTTTGAAGATATTATACATAAAAGCGATAAAATGTCAAAATGTATCGATATTGCAAAAAAATATGCTCAATTAGATTCCACCGTTTTGATTTTTGGAGATTCGGGTACGGGAAAAGAAATTTTTGCACAAAGTATACACAACGAAAGCAAAAGGAAGAACAGTCCTTTTGTAGCAATTAATTGTGCGGCTTTGCCAGAAAATTTATTGGAAAGTGAATTATTTGGTTATTCGGAAGGAGCTTTTACCGGTGCCAGAAAAGGAGGTAAGGCAGGGCTTTTTGAATTGGCCCATAACGGGACAATTTTTTTAGATGAAATTTCGGAAATTCCATTATCGCTTCAATCAAAACTATTAAGGGTTATTCAGGAAAAAAAGGTGATGCGCCTGGGCGATGACAAATTAATTCCGGTAAATATTAGAATAATTTGTGCTACAAATAAAGATTTATTGCAGGAAATTAAAATAGGTAGGTTCAGAAAAGATTTATTTTACAGGATTAATATTCTTTCTATTTATTTACCTTCTCTTAGGGAAAGAAAGGAAGATATTATTCCATTAGCGGAGTATTTTTTAAAAAATTGTTCATTAAAAATGAAAAAGTGTATTATAGGCTTTACTGAAGATGCGAAAAAGTATTTATTATCCTTAGAATATCAGGGGAATGTCAGAGAACTTGAAGGAATTATAGAAAGAGCTTGTGCAATTTGTGACAATAAATACATCGATATAGAAGACCTAATTGGTTATTATGAAAATACTGAAGAATATGTAGATATTTCTAAAGAATTAACCCTTGAAGATCAAGAAAAAAAATTAATAATTGAAACCTTGAGAGAAACCAATGGAAATCTTACAGTGGCTTCAAAAATTTTAGGAATACATCGAACAACTCTTTTAAGAAAAATAAAAAAATATAAGATTGAAAGAATAAATTCCTGATGCATTTTGCATCAGGAATTTATTCTTATGAAGCAATTTACTACAATAAACTTATTAAAAGAAGCTTCTTTTAAATATTTTAAAGTGGCATTTATTTTGCATTTAGTAAGATTAATAAAAAAATCAATAAATTACAGGGAGGTGTTTTAAATTGAAAAAATTTGCAGTTATTGCAAATCCTCGGGATAATGTGGCAACGGCAGTTAAAGATTTAATTGAAGCTGAGGAGGTAACAGTAGATTTGAACGGTAATGACTTAAACATAGCTTTACTGTCCGATATTAAATTTGGACATAAATTTGCAATAAGGGATATAAAAAGAGGAGAAGAAATTATTAAATATGGTGAGGTAATTGGGAGAGCGACTGCAGATATTAAAAAAGGTGAACATGTCCATGTCCATAATATGGAAAGCTTAAGAGGACGCGGAGATTGGGAAGGGGATGAAAATGAAAATAAAAGGTTATGTTAGAAAAAACGGTAAAGTAGGTGTAAGAAATCATTTATTAGTCATACCATCATCGGTGTGTGCAAGTGTTGTCGCTGAAAGAATAGCTTCCCATGTGGAAGGAGCAGTATCAATTCCAAACCAGCATGGATGTTGTCAAGTGGGAGCAGATCTGGAATTGATAAAAAACACTCTTATTGGATTAGGGAAAAACCCTAATGTGGGTGCAGTATTAGTAATTGGTTTGGGATGCGAAGGAGTTCCTACAGAAAATGTAGCACATGAGATATCTAAAACTGGTAAACCTGTAGAATATATAATCATTCAACATTGCGGGGGAACTTTAAAAGCTGAAGAAAAAGGTACGAGAATAGCGCGCCGGATGATACAAGAAATATGTAGATACGAAAGAGAAGAAGTTGATATTTCAGAATTGATTTTATCTATCGAATGTGGGGGCTCTGACACTACATCAGGTTTGGCTTCAAATCCCGTTGCAGGATATGTGTCGGACAAAATTGTGGAATTTGGTGGTACTTCTATGTTTTCTGAAACAACTGAGTTAATCGGGGCAGAACATATTTTAGCAAAAAGGGCAATAACAAAGGACGTTGGAGACAAACTTATTTACATTGTCAAAAGATGCGAAGAAAAAGCAAAAACCATGGGAGTAGATATGAGAGGCGGTCAGCCAACTCCAGGGAATATCGAAGGAGGCATAAGTACCATAGAGGAGAAATCCTTAGGTTGTATATACAAAGGAGGAACAAAACCTTTGCAGGGTGTATTAGAATACGGTGAAGAACCGGAGGGTAAAGGTCTTTATTTCATGGACACTCCGGGTCAGGACATAGAATCGATTACAGGTATGACAGCTGGAGGGTCCCAGGTTGTTATATTTACCACTGGAAGGGGGACTCCTACTGGTTCTCCTATAGCTCCAGTAATTAAAATTACAGGAAACCCTGAAACTTTCAGAAACATGGAAGATAATATTGATTTTAATTGCGGGACAATTGTAGAAGGCATTGAATCAATAAGAGATGCAGGAGAAAGATTATTTAATCTCTTAATTGAAGTATGCAATGGTAAAATGACAAAAGCAGAAACATTAAAACATAAAGAATTTGGAATGTATAAATTAATATCCACATTTTAAGGAGGGACTTTATGAAAATATTGAAAGCTATTAATAAAGTTCCCGGAGGATTAATGGTAATACCCCTGCTATTGGGTGCAACAATAAATACATTTTTCCCCGGAATCCTTCAGATTGGAGGTTTTACAACTGCACTTTTTAAACAGGGAGCAATGCCTCTTATAGCACTCTTTCTATTGTGCAATGGAGCACAAATTACCATCAGGCAAGCGGGCCTTTCTTTAGTTAAAGGAACCGCACTAACATTAGTTAAATTCATAATAGGTGCTCTTCTTGGATGGTTTACCGGAAAATTTTTGGGAGATGCCGGACTGTTAGGTCTTTCTTCTCTTGCAATTATTGCAGCGGTGACAAATTCTAACGGTGGACTTTATACAGCTCTTGCATCACAATACGGAGATCCTGCCGATGTAGGCGCAATCGCTATATTATCGATAAACGATGGGCCTTTTTTGACAATGGTAGCTATGGGAGTATCTGGACTTGCAAATATTCCTTTTATTGCACTTGTCGCAGTAATAGTTCCTATAATAATAGGAATGATTTTGGGGAACCTGGATAATGACTGGAAAAAATTTTTGGAACCTGGACAGAGATTATTGATTCCGTTTTTTGCATTCCCTCTGGGAGCAGCTCTGGACTTTAAAACAATATTTAAAGCTGGATTACCTGGTCTATTATTAGGTTTAATTACGGTAATTTTTACCGGGTTGGCAGGCTACTTTACTATAAAAATTTTCTTTAAAGAAAATAAAGCAGTGGGTGCTGCAATTGGCACCACTGCGGGTAATGCAGTGGCTACCCCAGCAGCAGTAGCTGCTGTCGACCAAAACCTTGCTCCATTGGTTGGTGCAGCTACCGCTCAGGTTGCGGCATCCGTTATAATTACTGCGATTTTGTGCCCGCTTTTAGTATCCTATTTGGATAAAATCGAAAAAAGGAAAAATGATGAATAAATAAAGGGAGAGAAAGAAAGTGTCAAAAATTATAATAATAGCTGATGATTTTACGGGAGCAAATGATACGGGAGTTCAATTAACAAAAAAGGGTTATAAAACTTATACTCTAATAGATATGGAAAATTTTACTTTGAAAGATTTAGAATGTGATGCTTTGGTTTTAGATACAGAATCAAGGGGTTTATCTTCTGAGAATGCTTATGAAAGAGTGAAGCAGGTAATAAAAAATTTGAAGTCTGTTATTAGTTTAAAATTGGAAGGAGAAATTATCTATAAAAAAGTAGATTCTACATTGCGGGGAAATATTGTTGAAGAAATAAAGGCTATATATGAAGAATTAAAGCCGGAGCTTATTGTTTTTGCTCCGGCCTATCCTAAAAATAATAGAATAACATTAAATGAAATACATTATGTTAATGGTATACCGGTAGATAAATCTGAATTTGCGGAGGATATAAAAAACCCTGTTAGAGTTTCTAATATAAAAATACTTTTTAAAAATGAAGGTAATGTTTTTAAAGTGAGACATGTTTATAGAGATGAAATCAAAAACTTAGAAAAAATTATAAAAAATATAGAGGGAATTAATACATTGACTTTTGATGCTGAAAATGATAAAGATCTATTGGAAATAGCAACACAGGTATTAAAATCAGGGAAAAAAGTTTTGTGGGTAGGATCTGCTGGCCTTGCAGAAGCTTTGATTTTATCCATGAAAAAAGAAGGGAAGATTATTACTATTTCAGGAAGTACAAGGACTGTAGCCATATCTCAGTTGATGAATCTATCAGAAAAAGAATGTATTCCCATCATAAATATTGATTTATATAATTTATTTAGCAATGAAGAAGAGGAAAAAAATAGAATATGTTCTCTGGTAAATACCTATTATGATAAAGATATCATAATTACTTCATGTATGGGACAACAGGATTTGGATGTCACAAAAAATATTTCATTAGAATTGGGGATCGATTTAAAAGATATCAGTCAAATTATTGCAGAAAAAATATCGGAAATCAGTTTAAAGGTTATAAATATCCAAAAACCAAAAGGTTTAATATTAACAGGAGGGGATATAGCTTTTAACGTAGTAAAAAAATTAAATGCAAAAATCATAAAAATAAATAAAGAGATAGAGCCGGGAATACCGGAGATAGAACTATTGAAAGGTCCTTTTAAAGGGTTAAAAATAATTACTAAAGCAGGTGGTTTTGGAAATGAAATGACATTGTACAATTTATATAAACATCTGAAAGGAGAATAAAAATTGGAAGAAATTTTTGGAATAACTATGGGAGATCCAGCCGGAATAGGCCCTGAAATAATAGTCAAAGCACTTAATAATAATGATTTGGAAAAACTGAAGATGGTAATATTTGGGTCGTATAATGTTATAGAATATTATATAAAGATTTGTAAAATAAACAAAAAGATCAATATCGTCAAAGACTTGAATGAATTAAAAGATGGAACAATAAATGTTTATCCTATAAATAATTTATCTTTATATGATTTTAAAATTGGAGAAATAAGTTCTATCTGTGGAAAAGCTGCTTTTGAATATATTTATGCAGCGGTACAATTTGCTTTAGAAAAAAAATTATCTGCTATTATTACCGCTCCAATAAATAAAGCTTCATTAAATAAGGCTGGATACAGATTTAACGGCCATACAGAATTAATTGCCGAACTAACTAAGGCTCAAAAATATTCTATGGTTCTGACAAATGGAAGATTGAACGTAATACATGTTACCACTCATGTTGCGCTGAAAAATGTATGTAGTAACATTAAAAAAGACAAGATATTAGAAACAATTCTTCTCGCCCGGGAAGCAGGAATACTTTTAGGCAATACCACTCCTAAAATAGGAGTAGCAGCTTTAAATCCTCACGGTGGAGAATCCGGTTTATTTGGAGAAGAAGAAATAAACGAAATAATTCCTGCTATATTAGAGGCAAACAAAAAAGGAATTAACGCTTTAGGTCCTATACCCGCTGACGTAATTTTTTTAAAAGCAATGAAGGGAGAATTTGATGTGGTGGTCGCCATGTATCACGATCAAGGGCATATACCCATAAAATTATTTGGTTTGGAAACTGGTGTTAATTTTACCGTTGGACTACCGATAATAAGGACTTCAGTTGATCACGGGACGGCTTTTGATATTGCAGGAAAAGGAATAGCAAATGAAAAAAGTATGATTGAAGCCATAAAATTGGCTGCTAAAATTGTAAAAAATATTAATGAAAAATAATTTTTAATATAAATTATAAAAAAGGGGCTGTTTACAGCTTAATAAAATTTAACAGCCCCTTTTAATTTTAATTTTGAATTATTTTATTTAATATAGTTAAAATATTTGGCATTTTTTATAATATTATATAAGGAAATTCAAATAATAAAAGTTTTTAAAAAGGAGGCTTAATATGAATTTTGAAGAATTAAAATCTGCTGCAAAAGAAAATTTAAAGGGCTTTTGTCGGGTTTGTTCTTTTTGTGATGGAAAAGCGTGCAGAGGAGAAGTACCGGGAATGGGAGGCGTGGGTACCGGTTCCTCGTTTATCGCCAATGTAGAAGCCTTATCCGAAATTAAATTGAATTTAAGAACGATTCATGATGCCAAGGAACCCGATATCAGTATAGAAATTTTTGGGGAAAAATTGTCCATGCCAGTTTTAGCTGCACCAATAACGGGCACCAACTACAATATGGGAGGTAAAATCTCAGAAGAAAATTTCATAAAGATGGTAATATCGGGTAGCAAAGAAGCGGGTACCTTGGGAATGTGCGGAGATGGAGGTAATCCTGTTTTTTATGAATCGGGTATAAAAGCTATTAAGGAAGAAAATGGAGATGGGATTGCAATTATTAAACCCAGGGAGAACACAGAAATACTTGAAAGAGCAAAAAGAGCAGAAGAAGCAGGAGCATTAGCTGTAGGAATAGATATAGATGGAGCTGGTCTTATAACAATGGCTTTAATGGGTCAGCCCGTAGGACCAAAGACAAAAGAGGAATTAAAACAAATAATAACTAAAACAAAGCTCCCATTTATTTTAAAAGGGATTATGACGGTCGATGAAGCAGAAATGGCGGTAGAAATAGGGGCAAAAGCTATCGTGGTTTCGAATCACGGAGGAAGGATATTGGATCATACACCGGGGGTTGCTGAAGTATTGCCAGCTATTGCCCAAAAAGTAAAAGGCAAAATTACTATATTTGCGGACGGTGGTGTTCGGTCCGGTGTCGATGTTTTAAAATATTTAGCACTTGGAGCCGATGCGGTACTTATAGGTAGACCGGTTATAATAGGTGCTTTTGGAGGAGGTAAAGAAGGTGTTAAATTTATATTAGAAAAATTTGCAAAAGAACTAAAACAGGCTATGATTTTAACAGGATGTAAAGATATAAAAAGTGTAGATGAAAAAATATTATATAAAAAATAAGAAGCGGGGATTTTCCTCGCTTCTTATTTTAAATATATTCTTTTTTCTTTTTTTTCTATCACACGTCCAATAATATAAGCATCTTTAAAGTTTTGTTCTTTAAAATTAGTATATAAAATATCTAATTTATCTTCAGGGCATGAAATCAATAGGCCTCCCGAAGTTTGAGGATCAAATAATAGATCAAAGATTTCATCACGTACTTCTTTTGTCAATTCTACTTTTTCTTTTAGATATTTCCTATTTGCATAAAGTCCCGCCGGTAATAGTCCCATTGAAGCAAGCTCATCAGTTCCTTCTATAATGGGGACATCATCTACCTCTATCTCAAATGAAACATTAGAAGCCTCTGCCATTTCAAAGGCGTGACCCAGTAATCCAAAGCCGGTTATATCGGTCATAGCTTTTACGCC
Organism: Thermovenabulum gondwanense; assembly: GCF_001601575.1. NCBI lineage: Bacteria > Bacillati > Bacillota > Clostridia > Thermosediminibacterales > Thermosediminibacteraceae > Thermovenabulum > Thermovenabulum gondwanense. The sequence goes on along the minus strand of NZ_LOHZ01000042.1, from coordinate 39,234 downwards.
AGCTGAAACAGCGCAAAAAGATGCTTTATTATTTAGAGTGCACATTACTTCTACAGCTATTTCTAAAATTTTATCCTTTATCATTTGAGCTTTGTAAGCGGTTGCTATAATTCCTGTTCCAATAGGTTTCGTTATAATTAAGACATCTCCTGGTTTTGAATGAGAATTAGTAGTGATATTTTCTGGATTAACTATACCTATTACGGATAATCCATAAAAGGCTTCGGGATTTTTTATTGTATGACCGCCTGCTATTATTGCTCCGGATTCTTTTACCATATCAGCTCCACCTTTTAATACTAATGGCAAAATATCCTCTACCAATTCTTCCGGAAATCCTACGATATTTAATGCAAGTAAAGGAGTGCCTCCCATGGCGTATACATCGCTTAAAGAGTTGCATGCAGCAATTTTGCCAAATAAATATGGATCATCAATTATCGGTGTAAAAAAATCTATTGTGTGTATTAAAGCTGTTGTTTCATCGATTTTATATACTGCAGCATCATCGGAGGTATCTATGCCAACCAATAAATATTCACTTTTCATCGTGGGGATATTTTTAAGAACCTCCGCCAGCACCTGCGGCGGTACTTTTGAAGCTCATCCGGCACTACATGAAAGATCCGTTAATCTTATGTTTTTCAAGCTATTCACCTTCTTCAATTATTTTAATAAGAGCTTTTAAAGCAAATTCTACTTCTTCCATAGTATTGAAATAACCAAAGCTAAATCTTAAAGTACCGTGAGGAAACGTACCAATGGTTTTATGAGCAAGGGGGGCACAGTGAAGTCCGGGACGTACCATTATATTGTAAATATTATCTAATTTATATGCTAAAAAAGACGGATCAAAATCTTTAACAGTAATAGATACTGTGGGTACTCTTTTATCTTTATTGTCTGGTCCGTAAAGTGTAATTTGAGGAATTTCTTTGATGGTTTCGATGAATCGTTCAGCCAATTCTAATTCGTGAATCCTTATTTTTTTAATATTTTCTTTTTCTAAAAAATCAAGTGCTGATGATAGTCCTGCAATTCCTATGGTGTTTGGCGTACCCGCTTCAAATTTATCGGGTAAAAAATCCGGCTGAAATTCATATTCCGATTTACTTCCCGTTCCACCGTGTATAAAGGGGGTAAGAATTTCTGTCATAGAATCACTAATAACAAGTCCACCTGTACCCGGGGGCCCTAAAAGACCTTTATGCCCGGTGAAGGCTAAAATATCTATATTTAACTTTTTAAAGTCAATGTCTAAAAACCCTGCAGTCTGAGCGGTATCAAGAAGTAAAAAAATTTCATATTCTTTTTTTATTTTTGATATTTCTTCAACCGGCATTATCGTTCCTGTTACATTGGATGCATGGGTTAGAACAATAAGTTTTGTATTTCTTTTTATTGCTTTTTTAATATCACCGGGATCTAAAATACCTTCTTTGCTGCAATTAATTATACTTAATTCGATATTTTTGTTTTTTTCAAGAAACCTTAAGGGCCTTATTACAGAATTATGTTCCATTGAGGTGGTTATAACATGATCCCCCGGGTTCAAAAGACTATTTAAAGAAAAATTTATAGCATGGGTAATATTTAAAGTAAAAATGATATTTTCTTCCTTTGGGGCGTTAAATAGTTTTTTTAGTTTACTTCTGGCTTCAAAAATTATCCTACCTGCGTTAATGCTATTTTTATATCCACCCCGTCCGGGGCTGGCCCCTATATTTAAAAAGTATTCTTGCATTGCATTTAATACCATTAGAGGTTTAGGATATGAGGTTGCAGCATTGTCAAAATAAATATATTTCATTATTATCCCTTCTCTTAAATATTTTTCTATACTTTGAGTATTTCATTAAAACATTTTTTTGTCAATTAATACAAAACTACAATAGAAAAATTCTATAAAAAATATAGTAATTATAAATTTAATAAATAGAAGTTTTTTATTATTTATGATAATATTTATGTGATTAATCTTTAACAGGAACTGATTTGGATCAATGTACAAAAAAGTAGCAGCTAATAAATTATTATAAAAAATCTAAAAAGTTTTTGGGTGGTTGATTTTATGGATTTTCATCAATTAGAAGCTTTTGTAAAAGTGGCTCAAACAAAAAGTTTTTCTAAAGCTGCTGACCTTTTATTTTTAACACAACCCACTATAAGTTCACATATTTTATCCTTAGAAAAAGAGTTGGAAGTAAGACTATTTGATAGAAAAGGAAGGGAAGTGGAGTTAACCCCTTTCGGTCGTGTTTTGTATAATGAAGCTGTCAAAATTTTAAGGACAAAGGACGAAGCGTTATTCCTTCTTTATAAGTATATGAATAAAATAGAAGGTGAATTAAGATTATATTCCAGCTCCGTTCCAGCTGTATATATACTACCGGTAAAAATAAAAAAATTTTTAGAGATGCATCCTAAACTGAAAATTATAATTGTCCAAAAGGATTCAATGGAAGTAATAAATTCAATTGAGGAAGAAGATAGTGAATTAGGCATTGTAGGTACTATTATTAATAATTCCAGTTTGGAATATATCCCCTTTTGTAATGATGAATTGGTGGTAATATCAAAATTTAATTTAAATAACGATGAAGAGATTGATTTTGAAGAACTCATTAGATATCCTTTGGTTATTAGGGAGAAAAAATCGGGTACAAGGAAAACCTTTGAAAGATATTTAATACAAAAAGGTTTATCATTAGAAAAACTAAAAATTATAGCTGAGTTAGGCAGTACAGAGGCTATAATACAGGCTGTAAAAGCAGGAGTAGGCATTTCAGTTATTTCCAATAGGGCCATTGAAGATTATAAAAATACCGGCATTTTAAAAACTTTTAGAATAAAAGGTATTAAAATGCTAAGAGATTTTTACATAGTAACAAAAAAAGGTAGAACTCTTTCGCCAAATGCCGAAAGCTTTATAAATTATCTTTTAAATGCGGCTGATTAATGGCTGTATTTTTTTATTTTTTAATGAAGGAAACATATGGATAATTGTCGAAATTGTAATAATATAAGAAAAAGAAAGGGGTTGATAAGTTGAAAAAAGCATATTACAAGCTAATAAAAGGAATTTTTGTAGTTTACTTCTTTTTTTGTTTAACTGCTTTTTTCCCAACTTTGGTATTCGCATTACCTTTTAAAGATTTGGATGATAAAAAATTTGATTGGGCAACACCATTTATTGACAAAATGTATAATTTGGGAGTAGTATCAGGGAAAGCTCAAGATATTTTTGCACCAGCAGACCCTATAAAAAGGCAGGAATTTATTGTAATGCTAATAAAGGCCTTGGGAGAAGAGAGCAAAGTAAAAGGAAAATTACTACCAAAAGATTTTCCAAATCAAGGGAAAATTCAAAGCTGGGCAAAAGAATATATTGCTTATTCGATTGAAAAGGGAATTATTACAGGAGATGACATTAAAAATTTGAGGCCTGAAGAAAATTTAAAAAGATACGAGGCAGTAATTTTTATTATTAAAGCCTTGGGTTTAGAAAAAGAAGCAAATTCTATTAAGGTTTTAAATTTGACTTTTAAAGATGTTTATACTTTATCCTTTGAGACAAGAAAATACCTGCAGTTGATTGTAGATAAAAAAATCATGTCAGGTGTAGATAAGGAAAATTTCAAGCCCTACGATAATATTACCCGGGCACAGGCTGCTAAAGTGTTAAATCAGGTTGTGAAATATTCAAATAATACGAGGATAGTAAAAGGAAGAATTGAAAATTTAAATTTATTGGAGGGAAATATAGAAATTTTACAGGGTAACATTATTAAAAAATATAATCTGGATAAAAATGTTTCTGTATACAAAGAAGATGAAAAAGGGAATTTAATAAAAATAGAATTAAAAGACTTAAAAAAATATCAGGATGTTAATTATATTATAAAGTCTAATAATATTAGCTATATAGAAGCAATTTATTCAAATAATAAAATGGAAAGTGAATTAGAAAACCATGAGGGTAAAATAAAAGCTTTAAATTTGCAAAACAATTACCTTATTTTAGAAAAATTGGATGGGAACATTTCTTCTTATATTATAAATTCTGATACAAAATGTTATATTAATAATAATGTTATTCCTGTAAACGAGAATCTAATAGGTAAAAATGTGAAAATTTCAGTAACGGATGGTAAAGTCATCAGGATAGAAGTTGCAGGAGAAAATAAAGAAGTAAAAGGAATTTTAAAAGGAGTAGTTTCGAATATTTCACCCTCATATATAATAATTGAAAATTCATTAACGGGAGAAAATGAGACTTACATACTTTCCAATTTGATAGAAACTATAAAAAATGGTAAACCTGCAAGAATTAACGACCTTCTGGGAGGAGACATGGTAATCGCTTCGATTACAAATGGAAGTGTTACAAGAATTATTGCAGAAAGTGCGGAAAAAACGATTTTTGGAGTAATTAAATCCATTAATTTTGCAAACAAGGTTCCACTGATTTCTGTAGTAGATGGTGATGGTAATTTAAAGGAATTTGAGGTAGATAGTCAAGTAAAAGTAATAAAAAATGGAATAACATCCAAATTAAATGATTTAAAAATTTCTGATGAAGTTACCGTAGTAATTAGATATAACAAAATAGTATCTATCTCGGCTAAGTCGGTAAAAAAAGAGATCACCGGCACTATAAAAGAAATTTCTCATACTTCTGCAAATTATTCTAAAATGGTTATTTTTAATGAAAAAGGTGAAGAAGTTAATATCGTTATTACTCCGGATACAGATATTATAAAGGATAAAAAAAATATTACGGTATATGACTTAAAACCCGATTATAACATTAGAGCAATTGTTGAAGGAGAAGAAGCAAAAAGTGTTGAAGTTTTTACAACACAAAGTCTTTTGGCTCTTAGAGGTAAAATAAAATACATACATCAAGATATAATGGTTATAATAGCAGAAATCACGACTGAAAGAGTTACGGAAATAAGAGAAATTCATTATGGAACAAATACTTTATTAATAAAAGGCAATAGGATAATTTCACTTAGCAGGTTTTCTGATTATTTTATAGAAGGGGATGATATAATTATAATAGGAAAAGTTGAAGGGGGATTATTTAAAGCCGATGTATTAATTAATTTAATCGTTCAAAATTGATATTGATAAAATATTTTATTTTAAGTATAATGGTGAAAAATTGAATAATATAATTATATAAAATAATTATGTGCTGGGGGAGCCGTAGGGCTGAGAGGAAGCTGATGCTTCGACCCCATGAACCTGATCGGGGTAATTCCCGCGTAGGGAAGCACTGAATCGAAAATAAAGTGCCTACCTATTCGGGTAGGTATTTTTATTTTTAATATTAAAATTTATTAAATTAAAGGAGGAATTTTTTATGAAAAACAAAAATTTTGCTGTTCTTATTGAAGGAGCATTAATGATAGCAATATCACTGATATTGAGCTTCGTAAAATTATTTCAAGCCCCCTATGGCGGTTCAGTCACCCTTGGAAGTATGGTTCCCATTATTTTATTTTCTTTAAGACATGGGACCGTTGCGGGTTTGAGTGCTGGAGTCGCTTATGGTTTTTTGCAGTTAATTGTTGAACCCTATATCGTTCATCCTGTTCAAGTAATCCTTGATTATCCTTTAGCATTTGGGCTTTTAGGTTTTGCAGGTTTATTTAGAAATAATGTTTTTTTAGGATCATTCCTGGGTATTTTTGGTAGATTTTTATCGCACTTTTTATCCGGTGTTATATTTTTTGCATCTTATGCTCCAAAAGGTATGAATGTATATTTGTATTCGGCATTATACAATGGTAGCTATTTATTACCGGAATTTATTATCACTTTTGTTTTAATAAGATTTGTACTTTATAATAAGGTTTTAAAGAATATTAGATAATTTTAACAAAAAATTTTGTAATAAATCTTTTAAATTTATTTTTTTTTATTAAAACATTTATTGATTTAAATCATTGAATCATGATATAATTTTAACCAAATTTTTATATTTTTGCAGAGGGGGTTTTTTAATGTTCAAAAAAACAACGGCTTTACTGCTAATCTTTATTATGGTTGCGGGGTTTTTAGCGGGATGCTCCAGCAATTCTTCAAAACCTGCACAGGAGCTTGTGTTTTCAATTGCGTCGGAACCACCCACTCTTGATCCCCAACTTGCTACGGACCAATATTCAATAATTGTAGGAAATGCCGTGTTCGAAGGTTTGGTAAGATATTACGATGGAAAAGTTTATCCAGGTATGGCTGAGAAATGGGAGGTTTCTGAGGATAAAAAAGTTTATACCTTTCATTTAAGAGATGCAAAATGGAATGACGGGACAAAGGTAACAGCTTACGACTTTGAATATTCAATAAAAAGATTACTGGATCCAAAAGTAGCATCCGGTTATTCATTTCAGGGGTATTACATATTAAACGGAGAGGATTACAATCTTGGTAAAATAAATGATCCGAATCAAGTAGGAGTAAAAGCTTTAGATGAAAAAACTTTACAGATTACTCTAAGAGCACCGGTAAAGTATTTTGAAAGTCTTTTAGGTTTTATCTCGTTTATGCCATCTAAAAAAGAATTGGTAGAGAAATACGGTGAAAAATATGCTGCCGACGCTGATAAAATGGTATATAACGGGCCCTTCATTATTAAGGAATGGAAACACGAACAGGAAATAGTTTTGGAGAAAAACCCGAATTATTGGGCAAAAGATAAAATAAAGCTTGATAGGGTTAGAATTTTAATTGTTGCAGATCAAAATACCGCATACCAGATGTTTGAAAACAATGAGCTTGATTTTGCTGATGTGCCAACGGTCCTCGTAGATAAAGCAAAAAGCGAAGGTAAAGCCCTGACTTATATGGATAGTTATGAATATTTCATAAGATTTAATATGAAAAAAGAAGATAAGCCATGGCTGGGTAATGAAAACTTTAGAAAAGCAATCGGTTTTGCAATTGATAGGGAAGATTATATAAACATGGCATTTAAAGGCATATCAAAACCTGCAACAAGGCATATTCCGCCAACTTTAAGCGGTTTAGAGAAGAAATTTGTAGAAGAATATCCTTATGATTTTTATCCAACAAAAGCTGATGTACAAAAGGCTAAAGAATATCTAAACAAAGCAATGCAGGAATTAAATATCAATGATCCTTCAAAAATAAATATTGAAATAGCTGTAGATGATAGTTCTGGCACAAAAGTAGGAATTGAGGCTATACAGGATATGTTGATCAGAAATCTGGGAATTAATGTGTCTATAAAAACTTATACCTTCAAAGAAAGGCTCCAGAGGATGAGAAAAGGTGATTACGAAGTAATGATTACACGATGGGGACCTGATTACGATGACCCGATGACATATTTGGATTACTGGACTATAAGTGAAGGTATGACAAATAGTGGTTGGACCGATGAAAAATACAATGAATTATGTCAGATTGCAAAAACCACATCGGATTTTAAAAAGAGAAATGAAGTAATGTTTGAAGCAGAAAAATACTTGCTTGAAAAAGGTGTAGTAATCCCGCTGTATTTCAGGGAAAAGATATGGGTTAAAAAAGATTATGTCCAGGGCCTGGTAAGAACTTTTACAAGTGGTTCTGATCCAGATTTCATATACGCTACTGTTGAAGGAAAGAATAAATAGTTAAAAAAATCCGGGGATTACCCCGGATTTTTTTATAAGAGTAGTTATGAAAAATCTATTTTCTTTTTTATATTATATTTTTTAATTTTATTGTGCAGGGTTTGCTTTGGTATTTTTAGAATTCTTGAAGCTTTTGAAAGGTTCCCATTGACTTTTTGTAATGTAAAAATTATCAATTTTTTTTCGAAAGTTTCTACCATTTCTTTTAGAGATTGTATATTTTCGGGAACCTCCATACAATAATTTTCATAATTTGAGGTATTGTCTAAATTTTTAATGTAATCCGGAATATCTTCAGTTGATATTAGACTATTTTCACTAAAATTAGCAATATTTTCAATGACCGATCTAAGCTCTCGCACATTACCGGGCCAATGATAGCTTACCAGTAAAGTCATAGCATCTTCTTTAATACCTGTTATTTTTTTATTTAACTTTTTATTGAAATGTTTTAGAAAGTACTCTATTAATACAGGAATATCTTCCTTCCTTTCTCTTAAAGGGGGAATATAAAAGGAAATAACATGAAGTCTATAAAAAAGATCCTGTCTTAATATACCTTTTTCAATAAGCATTTTGGGGTCTTCATTGGATGAAGCTGTAATTCTAACATCTACTTTGAAAGCCTTTTCTCCACCAACTCTTCTTATAAAGCCATCCTGAAGAACTCTCAAAAGTTTAGCTTGAAGTTCTAAATCCATTGAATTTATCTCGTCCAAGTATAATGTACCTTCATTGGCTAATTCAAATAATCCTGCTTTTTCTTTGGCTCCTGTAAAGCTACCTGCTGAAATACCGAATAAAATACTTTCCAGTAGAGTTCTCGGTATAGCAGCGCAATTTTGTGCAATAAAGGGTTTTTTACAACGTTTAATATTTGCATTGTGAATAGCTTGAACAAAAAGTTCCTTACCCACTCCCGTTTCTCCATAAATAAAAATGGGAGAATCGCTATTTGCGACCCTGTATGCTTTATTTTTTAACTCCTCGATTATTTTACTTTTTCCGATAATATCATCAAAAGTATAAATCGTTCCGTTGCCGCTATATTTTTCAGGATTTTTTGATTTATAATATAACTCTTTTTGTAGTGAAACAATCTTTTCGGCTAAATCTTTTAAATTTGTTATATCTCTGTATATTTCCACCGCACCTATAAGTTCGCCATTTTGTATGATTGGCATTGTAGAGGTTACTATTGTAACCTTTTTACCTTTTATATTTGTATAAGTTTGTACATAATCAATTAAAGGCCTTTTATTTTTTAATACATTATAAAAAGTACTGGTCTTTTCTGTAAGATCCGGGAAAAGTTCTAATATATTCTTGCCGAGGGCTTTACCGGGGTCAAGACCAGCTATTTCCGTAGCAGGTTCGTTAAAAAAGGTAACGTTAGCATTTTTATCTACAACTATAATTCCTTCATCTAAATTGGTTAAAATTACTTCCAGTAAATTCTTGTAATCCATGATTACCCTCCCAAGGCAAACAAAAAGTATAATAAATTTTTTTAATTTTAGACTATTTTAATACAAACAAAACAAATTGTAAATAAATAATACTGTTATAGGATCTACATTAAAATTGACGAATGCTAAAAATATGTGGTAAATTTAAAATAAAAAATACTATTTCTATAGGAAATGAGGTATTTTTTAACTTACCTTTGATAAAAGGACGGGAGGTAATTTCTTTGAGGTTATCAACAAAATCTCGATATGGTCTAAGAGCGATGGTTAAATTGGCCCTATATTATAATCAGGGTGCGGTGCCTTTGAGTAAAATTGCGGAAGAAGAAAAAATATCTGAGAATTATTTAGAGCAAATTATCACATTACTTAAAAATGCAAATTTAGTAAAAAGCATTCGAGGGTCCCAGGGAGGATATATTTTATCCAGAAACCCCGAAGAAATAACCGTAGCCGATATCTTATCTGTTCTTGAAGGATCCATTACTCTTGTGGATTGTCTAAATGAAAGTATTAAATATTGTGATAATAAAGATAGATGCGTAACAAGAAACGTGTGGAAAAAAATAAACGATAATATTTTAAATACAGCTCAATCAATAACACTAAAAGACTTATGTGAAAATTACAAGCGAGGTAATTAATAACCGCGCTTTTTTTATTTTCTATTATTTATTATGAATTTAAAAAGACAAATGAGAATAAGAATATATAAAAATGCATCGGATGTTGAAGGGGGGGATATATTGAAACAACTAACGATAGTAGGAAAACCCAATGTGGGGAAAACCCTCTTTTTAATTAATTTTGCGGAATTTTTGGGAATAAAAGAATTAGAATTTGAAGTAAGTGCCCTTGACGGTTTAAAAATGATAAAAAGGTATCCCATAAAAAAAGCAATAGAAGAACTGGTAGATAATAATATTCATAAAACAAGACAAATATATTCCATTGTTATAAACGTTCCATTAAATAAAGGGAAAAAAAGTGTAAAATTTTTTGATACGGTTGGATTTATAGATAATATTCATCCTGAACAGGATATCAGAAAGGGTATTTCTTATACATTGCAATTAATACAGCAAACAGATATTATTTTACATATTATTGATACTTCGGCTGTTGATAAAAATTTGCCTAACTCTCTAAGTGAAATTGATTTTACAATAGCGAAATTTGCCGAAATAAAAAAGGGATATTGCATTTTGGCAAATAAAATAGATTTGCCAGAAGGGAAAGAAAATTTCGAGAAATTAAAGCTCTTATTTAAAGGTAATTTAGTAATACCTATTTCAGCGAAATACAAAAAGGGTTTCAAAGAGGTGAAATCATTTGTTATTAGTTCTATTTAATTTACTTAAAAAATTTTTATCATTATTTTTTACCGGTATCGTAATAAAACTTATGGATGACTATTTAGATGAGGATAAAGATAATTTAACAAATAGTAAAAATTTAACTCATATATTGAAAAAAGGGATATTACCTTATTCTCTTTTATTGTTTTCCTTAGCCATTATAGCTGACATTAACTACAGTATAAGCATTTTTATGTCTTCTTATATTACCGGAATGCTTTATAACGTTGATGTAAAATCAAATTTAGGTATAACTTTCCGTACAGAAATAATTGTGGTTTTACTTGTTGGAGTTTTTGCGTTTGGGGTAAAAGAAATGTGTTCATCAATCTTTTTAATAGCCAGTGTTCAACTATTGGATGATTATATAGATTATGAAACAGATAAACCATTTAAAAAGGGATTTGCATGGAAATTAGGTAAAACAGAGTGTTTAATGGTTTTCATATTTTGTGTATTAATATCTTTATATTTAGATTATTTGAAAACAATTTTTTCATATATTAGTTTAAGCATTATTTTATATTTTATCAGAAATTATGATTTTAATTGTGAGTAATTAAAAAGGGGTAGGGGATTATAATGGCAGTTAATAATTTTTTAAAAATGTTAATTTATATTTTCTCTTTTTTTTCAATAGGGTTTATAATTGGCAAAAACTTAGGTAAAAAAGAAAGTTCATTGGAATTTGAAAAAATATACTTAATTAAATTAAAGGAAGAATTATGGAATAAAGGCTATTGCCCTGTTTGTAATTCCAAGTTGCAAGACTTAATTGAGAGTGATAAAATGTTAGAAAAAAATCAGGAGGTTTAGATAAAATTGCACAACGAATCCATAGAGTTTATTAAAGAGCAATTTAATATAAATGAAAAAGTAATTAAAATTTCTCAGGAAGTAATTGAGGAATTGAAGGAAAGTTTTTTAGAAATTGACAAAATAGAGGAATATAATCAGTACAAGGTTATTAATGCAATGGTAAAAAATGAACTATCAGATTATTGTTTGGGAGAATCAACCGGATATGGGTATAATGACGTGGGAAGGGAAATGGTTGAAAAGATCTATAAAAGTATATTTCGTTCTGAAGATGCATTGGTAAGACCTCAAATAATTTCAGGAACCCATGCATTAACTATATGCCTTTTCGGGATTTTAAGGCCTGGAGATGAACTTATATCAGTTACCGGCGAACCTTACGATACATTAAAGGATGTTATAGAAGGGGAAAACAATGGATCTTTAAAGGATTTTAATATAAAGTTTAAGAAAATAGATTTAATAAATGGGGAAATTGATTTTGAATCTATAAAAAAGAATATTAATAAAAACACTAAAATGGTTTTAATTCAAAGAAGTAGAGGATACAGTTTGAGACCTTCATTATCTGTTCTTGAGATAGGGGAGATTATTAAATTTATCAAAAATATTAATGAAAAAATTATATGCTTGGTTGATAATTGCTACGGAGAATTTGTTGAAGAATTTGAACCTACGGAAGTCGGTGCTGATTTGTGTGCGGGTTCGTTAATAAAAAACCCTGGAGGGGGAATTTCACCTACAGGTGGATATATTACGGGAAAAAAGAATTTAGTTGAATTATGTTCATATAAACTCTTTGCACCGGGAATAGGGAAAAATTGTGGCCCATCAATTTTGCCCAATCGATTAATTATCCAGGGACTTTTTTATGCTCCCAAAGTAGTAAGTGAGGCCAAAAAAGGTGCTCTCTTTATTTCATGTTTATTTGAAAAATTGGGTTTTGAAGTGTTTCCCAAAAAAGAAGAAAAAAGAAGCGATATTGTAACCGCTATATTGTTAAAAAACAAAGAAACCTTGATCGAGTTTTGCAAAGGTCTACAAAAGGTTGGACCTGTTGATTCACATGTAACGCCAGAACCATGGGATATGCCGGGATATAATCACCAGGTGATAATGGCAGGAGGTAGCTTTGTACAGGGGGCTTCAATTGAATTAAGTGCGGATGCTCCGATTAGAGAACCCTATGTTGTTTATGTACAGGGAGGGACGAGCCTTTATCATATTAAATTAGGAATATTATGCGCATTACAAAATTTATATGAAAAAAATCTTATAGAATTTCCATAAACATTTATTTTATTTTAATATTTTCTAAATAGACCAATAACTTTACCCAAAATCCTTACATCTTTAACAATAATAGGTTGCATATATGGATTTTCCGGTTGTAACCTAATATAATTGTCTTCTTTATAAAATCTTTTTACCGTTGCTTTGTCTTCTATTAATGCAACCACTATATCACCATTTTCTGCTGTATTTGTTACCTTAACAAATACGTAGTCTCCATTCATTATACCTGCTTCAACCATGCTATCTCCTTGAACTTTAAGCATGAAAACATTAGAATCATGAAGAAGTTCTTTCGAGAGGGAATATATTTCTTCTATATTTTCTTCTGCCAGTATGGGTTGACCTGCTGTAACTTTGCCTATCAATGGCACATCCACAATTTGATTGTTTAATACCTTTTTATCGATTACATCAATAGCCCTTGGTTTTTGAGGGTCTCGTGAAAGATAGCCTTTTTTTTCTAATTGAACAAGATAACCGTGAACTGTAGCTGTAGAACGTAAATTAGTGGCCGCACATATTTCTCTAACAGAAGGAGGGTAACCTTTAGTTTTAACAAAGTCGTAAATATATTCCAGAATTTGTTTCTGACGGGGTGTTAAATCTTTCTGCAAAAATATCACTCCAATCGATAAAAATAAGTAAAATTATAATCATAAATAGTAATAAAAATTCTATCTGATTAATTATATCATTGTTTTTATTTTTTTTAAACTGGTGTTCGAAAAGTTAGTAAGGAGTACAGAATATAAGAAAGAATATAAAAAAGAATATAAAAAAGGAAGGTGGGAGGTAATATTTTATAAAACTAACGTCCGATAATATACATTATGTTAATTTAAGGCTGTAAAAAAGAGAGCAAATTATAGATAGCTCTCTTTTTAAAGAATTTTATGCTAAAATATCGCTGTCTGTGGCAAACAATAATTAAAAACATTTATAAAATTTCATATATTATGTACATAAACTAATCAGGCGGGTTAATCCGCCTGATTAGCTCTACAATATCAGTAAACTTTACTTATATTGCTCCTTATAAATCTCCAATAAATTTAATTTTTCCAAAATACTACTCGGAGTTAACATGGTAACCTGCACAACTCCTGGCAATCGACCTATTTGGATATCCCCTGTAATAGTTGCTCTGTTTTTCACTTCAGAAATTGATAACCCTGTTAAGTTAGCCATTCTTTCAAGTCCATTTATTGTTGCTTTATTTAAATCGGCTCCTGTTCCTACTACTTGCAATGGATACATTTCTGTTTCTACTTCAAATCCATAATACTGAGCCAGGTTAAATGCTTTATTTTTTTCTTCAACGGTATATGGGCGGGCTAAATAGGGAAGATCTTCAAGATTTGGTAAAACAATTGGTCCCTCAATTTTTAGCCCCTTTAAGACTTTTACCTCAATAATTACTTCTGCTGAAACATCAGTAGTATGGCCTGCTATTTCCCCGTCTCCCATCATGGCATGAACATCACCAATATAAATTCCAGCACCAGGAACTTTTACGGGTACAATTAACATTGTTCCTTCACGAATTTCGTTTATATCCATATGTCCGTCGGTTCTTAATAAAAGTTGTTCTTCATTTAGCGCATAGTCATGAGGAGCTCCTAAAAGAAAACTGCCAAAATCGCCAGCGTTATGTGAAGATGGCATTGGAATAGCAGGACATGAACCAATATTCCCAATCATAGGACGAACACGAGTTAGGATCCCAGGCAAATCACCTTTGGCAATAATATTCGAAGAGTACTGATTAGATTCTGGAGGAATTGCACTAAATTTACTTGCTTGTTTTGCTATTTCCTTAGCCAATTCTGGTGGAACAGTAATTCCGATGGTTCTTTCCTCATCAAAAAGCATTGTATACCCACTATCTAAGCGGAAAGGCTTAACAGGTGTATGACAATTTGCACATTTTATAGCATCTTCGCCAATCCCATCGATATATGTTTTGGGATTAATCGCTCCACATCCTGGGCATTTTTTGGCAACAAAAGGATCAACAACATAATTATCATCATTAAAACTATCAGTACCTGAGGTTGTTGCCAGCGACAAGACATTGATTTTCTTTATCTTAATTAAAACTGCATCTCCTACTTCAGCACCTTCAACTGCAACAGGATGAGTAACTTCGTGACCACTGGGATAATCAGGAGTAATCATTGGTCCCCAGCATCCAGGAGATACTCTAGCAACTATTGTTCCTCCATCTTCTACTGATCCTATCATAGGTTCTCTTGGATCTAAAACCCATGTCATTTTGCTGGCATAAACAATACGACTTGCCATTTTTTATTCCTCCTTATTAAGTAAGAATTTGGTATTGTTTTAACAAACTATAACTCCTAAAAAATATAAATATATTTTTATTTGTTATAAAATTCTATATTTTATTTAAAATTCCTTCTTTTTAGCATTACAATATTTTAAGTTTTTGTAAGCTTTACTTTGATTTATAATCATTAAAACCTTAATTAATGGAATCATGGGTTATGCTATTACCAACAGAATTAACCCAGTAACAACAAAATTTAAGTAACCACCGAAGTCCTTTAGTATACGGATGCAGTGGGTTTTCACATAAATCTTCTACTTTTGCTTCTTCTACAATCTGTCCGGCATACATCACAATTACCCTTTCAGCCATTTCAGCTACTACTCCCAGGTCGTGGGTTATCAAAAGTACGCTCATGCCAATTTTCTCTTTTAATTGTGAAATTAATTCCAATATTTGAGCCTGAATGGTTACATCAAGAGCGGTAGTTGGTTCATCGGCAATTAAAAGTTTAGGATTACAGGATAAAGCCATTGCAATCATTACTCTTTGTCTCATACCTCCGGATATCTGATGAGGATATTCATAATAACGTTTTTCGGGATTTGATATGCCTACCAGTTTAAGCATTTCAATTGTCTTTTCTCTTGCGATTTCTTCCGATACATGCTGATGGATGATTATTGCTTCCGAAATTTGTTTTCCAATCGTAAAAACAGGGTTTAAGGAAGTCATTGGTTCTTGAAAAATTTTTTAAGGAGATCTTCATTTTCGAAGGTTATTTTGCCGGAGGAGATTTTTGCAGGAGGAGAAGGCAAAAGGCGCATTATAGACAATGATGTTACGGATTTTCCGCAGCCCGACTCACCTACTAAACACAAAGTTTCGCCCTTATTGATAAAAAAGCTCACATTATCTACAGCGGTTATAATCCCTTATTCAGTAGAAAAGTTAACGGTAAGATTTTCTATTTCAAGCAACCTTTTAATTTCCACTTTTAATCCCCCTTGAGATTTTACGGAAGAATTCGACGAGCTCCAATAAATCTTTTATCCAAGTATTCTGAATAGTCGGGATCATTTTTAATAAAACTGTTAATTGAAATACCTGATTTACTACCTGCATGTATAAATTTGTTATTGCCGATGTATATTCCGACGTGAGAAGGACCTTCTTTATAGGTCTGAAAAAATACTAAATCTCCTGGTTTTAAATCCTTTTTATCATTTATTGGTATACCTTGTTCAAACTGCATATCAGCATCACGTCTTAAATTGTAACCGTTCATTTTAAAAGCAAATTGTGTGAGGCCGGAGCAATCGAAACCATAAGCAGTAGTTCCTCCCCAAAGGTAAGGAAGGTTTAAATATTGTTTTGCAGTTTTTATAATACTTTCCGCACCCTTTTTAGTGTTAAAAATTTCTTCACGGGATTTTATTACTTTTACATCTTCTTTATTTAAATAAACCTTTTGTCCTCCTGGAATTATTGCGGAAATCTTATTTTCCTCTTCAGCAATATAAGGTATTACTGTCCCCTGAACTAATTTTTTATCAAAAATAGGTTTAAAATCTTTTCCCAGGGCATCAGTCATTTTAGCTTTTACAAATACGAATTTACTTTTTTTGTAATTTTCAAGAGAATCCCTATTGCATTTCCATATATAATTTCCATCTATCCATCCCAAATAATTATCTTCCATTTGAACAAGGTACCAATTTTCTTTCATTTCAAATATTTTTAAAATATCGCCCATTTTAGCCTGGGTAACCACATCATCATCAAAAGTCTTATTTGGGGCACTTTCTAAATTTACTACCGGATATTTTACTACAGCAAAAATCTCATCATTAAGAGCTTTATCTGGAAGTATGGTAATATTGTCAACGTATTTTGAGTTTTCCTCTCCTATAAATTTAAGAAAGGTTTTGATATACATCTCTTTTAAATTACTGTCCGAAATTTTACCTGAGAAAAGCAGGTTGTTTTTCTTGTCAAAGCTTACCTTAATATCTAATATTACTTCTCTCTCAGTAAGCCCAATTTTTTTTAAAACCTCTTTTTTTGTTTGAATAGTGAGCTCGGAAAGTTTTTCGCTACTAAAAGCAGGCAAGGTATCGTCATATTTCATACTTTTATTACACTCTCCTAAGAATATTAAAAAACAAAAGAGTATTAGTATAAAAAATAATTTGTTGATATTTTTAACATTCATTTTAAATCCCTCATTATAGGTAATTATAGATAATTTATCGTTTTAATTTAGGATCAAAAGCATCCCTCAAGCCGTCTCCTAAAAGATTAAAAGAAAATACCATAATCATTATTGCAAGCCCCGGCCATACCGAATAAATATAGCAGTTCTTATATTAATGACTACAATTTTCGTTTTAACCACCTCCAAAAAAATAAATCCAGCCAAATACGCATTGAGAACGTATTGGCTGGATTTTATTAACGAAGTATTTAAAAAAACCTACTATATAAATTGTATTTTTTGGATAAATCATAATAAACTTCCTGCCTGTTTGATCCAAAATGCGTGGTAACTTTTTAAAGAGTTACAGTGCATTTTGGATTTTTATTATTTATTCTACATTTATTTTTAAAATCCTTCTATTTGCATTAATTTTACTAAATAAAATGTGTTAAATTTTTAATATTCCAATAAATTCCATTATGTTATAGATTTTTTGTTGTAACAAATATGTTTCTAATCCTTCTATTACTTCTTTAATTACAAGGGGGTTAATAAAATTTGCTGTACCAATTTGAACAGCACTTGCACCTAAGGCTAAATATTCCAAAGCATCTTCGGTATTTGTTATTCCTCCGCAGGCTATAATTGGAATTTTGATATTCTTTTTTATTATTTCATAAATTAGCTTCATAATAATCGGCTTGGTTACGGGTCCGGATAAACCTCCGATAATATTTCCTAACGACGGTTTTTTGGTCCTCAAATTTATTGTCATAGCAGGAATTGTATTGGCAACTGTAAGGGCATCTGCTCCCGCTTCTATTGCCTTCTTTGCAATTTCTGTAATATCAGTTACAAAAGGGCTTAATTTAACTATTATAGTTTTCCTGGTTTTATTTTTTATTCTTTTAACAACTTCATAAGTATCCTCGGGGCTTTGTCCGAAAGATCTTCCCCCTTTTTCTATATTTGGACAGGATATATTTATTTCATAGCCAGAAAAGAAACTATTGCTTTCCAGTTTCTCTACAATTTCTTCATATTCAGCATAGTAGGTACCGGCGATACTGACAATGAAATTTGTTTTTACAAAATCTTTATTTTCTTGCCAGAAGCTCGAAAACTTATCAACACCTTCATTTTGAATTCCAATAGAATTTATCATACCACCTAATACTTCAGCAATTCTCGGAGGTGGATTTCCTTTTCGTTTTTTTAAAGTGATGCTCTTATGAATAAAGGCTCCCATTTCATTTACATTAAAAAAATCCATATGCTCGAAAAAATCTAAGGTGCCAGACGCGTTCATAACAGGGTTTTTGAAGTTAATATCTCCTATTTTTACTTCCAGATTTATTTTTTTAATTCCCGGCTCCCTGGCTTTACATATGGAATTCCTATTTTGCAAAGCGGGCAATCCTCCTCCTCATATATTTCAAGGTCTATCTTCACTAAACTATAAAAAGGCAGATCAAAAATATCTTTTTCTTTACTTCTGTCGACTAAAGAAGCTACTCCGATTACTTCTCCATTTAGATTTCTCACCAGGTCTATTACTTCACGGGCAGAACCTCCCGTTGTAATTACATCTTCTACTACTAAAAGTTTTTCTTTTTCTTTTATTTCGAACCCTCTCCTTAAGGTAAATATTCCCTTTTCTCTTTCTGCGAAAATAGCCCTGACGCCAAGTGCTCTGGCCATTTCATAAGCTACTGTAATACCTCCAATCGCAGGACCAATTACGGTGTCAACTTTTTGCCCATATAATTTTTGCGCTAATATATTTACTATATTCTGTGCTTCTAAAGGGTATTCAAAAATTTTTGCACACTGAATATAAGTATCGCTATGTTTTCCGGACGATAACAGAAAATGTCCTTTTTTAATTGCTCCAAGTTGCGCGAATTTTTCTATTAAATAATCCAAACCTCATCACTCCTGACCTAATAAATAATATAAAGCTTTTTTTGGATCTTCTGCTAATGTTATTTGTCTTCCAATCACTACATAATCAGCACCTTGATAAATAGCTTTTTTAAGGCTTGAACTACGCCTTTGATCATCACCAGGTATGTGAACGGTCCCATTCCTTATTCCAGGAGTTATTAATAATAGTTCATTTTTAAACTCTTTTTTTAAATAAGGTAATTCTAAAGGCGATGAAACAATTCCATCTATGCCTTCTTCTTTTGAAATCTTAGCAAGATTTAAAACCTCTTCTTCTAAATCTTCTTTTATGCCTATTTCAACAAGATCGTCAGTGGATAAACTTGTTAATAAAGTTACGGCTATCAGCAAGGGTCTTTTCTTATTTTTCCTTTCCGAAGATTCAATTATTGAATCTCTTGCTTCTTTTAACATTTTTCTGCCACCCAATGCATGAATTGTGGTCATAAAAATATCGTACTCCATCAAAGCATTTAAAGCTTTTTTAATAGTATTGGGAATGTCATGAAGTTTTAAGTCGAGAAATACCTGTTTGTTTTTCGAACGGATTTTTTCTATAATTTTTGGACCGCTGGATATAAAAAGCTCCAAACCTATTTTGAAAATATTAATATCATCTTTCAAAATTTCTACTATCTCTAAAGCCTTTGTTTCATCGGAAAAATCCAGTGCTACTATTACTTTATTTAAGATATTATTCTCCATTTTAACCCTCCTCAAAATCAATATCGTTGATATTAAATACCGGACCATCTCTACAGACCCTTTTATAACTCCCCTCGGATGTTTTCACGGCACACCCCAAACAGGCTCCTATTCCACAGGCCATCTTTTCTTCTAAGGACGCGTAAATTTTGCAATCTTTTAAATTTAACTTTTTTAAGCCTTTTAGCATATTTTTAGGCCCACAAGCATATAAAATGAAAGGCTTTTTTATGCTATCAAGTTTAGAAACTAACGATTCCAAAACACTCGATTTAACACCTTTACTGCCGTCATCAGTGGAAATATTTACCTTGAAGCCTGTTTCTTCAAAAACATCACTCAAAATAATTTCATCTTTTGTTTTTGCTCCTAAAAATGCAATTTTTTCTATTTTCAAATCCTTACAGTATTTTGCCAAGAAGACTAAGGGAGCCGCTCCCATACCTCCACCTAATATAACGATGCTTTTAAATTCTAAAAAATCTTTTACCATTGGAAAGCCATTTCCTAAGGGACCAGTGATGTCTAATACTTCTTTTGGCTTTTTCCTGGATAAGTATTTTGTCCCTTCTCCAACTACTTTTATACAAAAATTTATTTCCCCTTTTTCTTTATTCGTCCAGGCAAAGCTAAAAGGTCTTCTTAAAAAGGGTGTATTATCATTTATTTTTAGCATGGCAAACTGACCGGGATGTGAAAATATGGATATTTTGGGTGCATGTATTTTTAATAAATGTATATTATTGCTAATTTTTTTGTTTTCTAAAATTATTCCCTTCTCATTTATCTTCATTTTAACCCTCCGGAACAATCTATGCTTACAGGTTTTAAAGTTATTGATTGAAGAACCTTGTATAAAGCTTTTGCAGTATCCATTGAAGTAATGCAAAGTATACCGGTTTCGGTAGCAGCCCTTCTTATTTTAAATCCATCCCTTTCGGGTGCTTTCCCCTTTGTGAGGGTATTTATAACTAACTGTACCTTCCCTTCCCTTATACAATCTAAAATGTTAGGTTCTTGTTCATTCACTTTTTTAACTTTTTCCGCAGGGATTTTTGCTTTTTCAAGAGCTTTTGCTGTTCCTTCCGTAGCTATGATCGAAAAGCCCAGTTCATGAAATTTTTTTAATAAGTTAATTGCGTCTTTTTTATCTTTGTCGGCAATGGTTGCTAAAATAGTCCCCTGGCCGGATATTTTCACACCTGTGGCTAAAAACGCTTTATACAAAGCCTTTTCGAGGTTTTTATCAATTCCTATAACCTCACCGGTGGATTTCATCTCGGGACCTAAGGAAGGTTCGACCTTCTTTAGCTTTGAAAAAGAAAATACCGGCATCTTTACCGCGAATATTCCATCCTGTTTATATAGACCTCCTTTTAAACCCAATTCCTTTAAATTCTTTCCTAATGCAATCCTTGCTGCTATTTCTGCTAAAGGAATATTTGTTATTTTACTTAAAAATGGAACGGTTCTACTGGATCTGGGATTTACTTCTATGACGTAAACTTCATCTTTATCCACCACGAATTGAATGTTTATTAAACCTCGAACCTTTAAAGCTATAGATATTTTTTCAGTATAATTAATTATTTTTTCTATGGTTTCCTTTTTTAAATCTCTGGGAGGGCAAATGGCAATGCTATCTCCCGAATGAATTCCTGCCCTTTCTATATGTTCCATAATTCCGGGTATTAATACTTCTTTTCCATCCGATATTGCGTCCACTTCCACCTCTTTGCCTGAAATATATTTATCAATTAGTATAGATTTTTCCTCCGACACTTTTGTTGCTTTTGTTAGATATTCTTCGAGTTCTTCTATGCTATATATAATTTCCATTGCTCTGCCGCCCAGAACATAGGAGGGCCTTATTAATACAGGAAAACCTATTTTTGATGCCGCAAATACAGCTTCTTGTTTACTTTTCACTGCGACACCGGGAGGTCTTTTTATATCTAATTTTTCCAGTAAATTATCAAATTTTTCTCTGTCCTCGGCAATATCTATTGATTCTACGGGAGTACCGAAGATTTTTACATTTTTTCGGGCTAATTTTTCTGCTAAATTTATAGCAGTTTGACCTCCAAATTGCAGTAACACCCCATCTGGTTTTTCGTTTTCAATAACTGAAAGTACATCTTCTACATACAGGGGCTCAAAATATAACCTATCGGCTATTGTAAAATCGGTACTTACCGTTTCGGGGTTATTATTAATAATTATAGCCTTATATCCTTCTTTTTTTGCTCCGTTAATAGCGTGAACACTGCAGTAATCAAATTCTATTCCCTGCCCTATTCTAATAGGACCGGAACCTATTACCACTACTTTTTTTCCCTCTAATGGATGAGCTTCATTATCTTCACCAATACTCGAATAATAATAGGGAGTGAAGGCTTTAAATTCTCCTGCACAGGTATCTACCATTTTATAAGAGATACGGATTTTAGTTTTTTGTTTTACTTCTTCCTCATTTTTGTTTATTATTTCCGATATTAATTTATCGGGGAAGCCCATCATTTTTGCTTTATTAATTGTTTCTTCGGTGGGATTTTCTATGAGTTGTTTTTCCGCAATTACGATGTTGTTTATTTTTTCTATAAAAAAGCGATCTATTTTACTTTTCTCTGAAATTAATTCAGGGGTTAGTCCTCTTCTAAGGCCTTCAGCTATTGCGAAAATTCTTTTATCCGTTGGAATACAAATTAATTTTAAAAGTTCATCATCGCAAATATTACTGAAATCTGATATTATTAGTCCTAAATAGCCCTGTTCTAAAGACCTAATTGCCTTCATTAACGCATATTCAAAGGTTCTGCCTATTGCCATTACTTCACCTGTAGCCTTCATCTGGGTATTTAAAGTCCTATCCGCATCCTCAAATTTATCAAAGGGGAAACGAGGTAATTTTACTACAACATAATCTAAAGCCGGCTCAAAAAAGGCTGTTTTTTCGGTAATCGGATTTTTCAGCTCATCAAGGGTATAACCCAGGGCAATTTTTGCAGCTATTTTTGCGATTGGATAACCTGTGGCTTTTGATGCGAGAGCACTGGATCTTGATACTCTTGGATTAACCTCTATTACATAATATTTACCGCTTTTACTGTCGAGGGCAAATTGAATGTTACATCCTCCCTCTACTTTAAGAGCATTTATAATTTTTATTGCGGCTTTTCTTAACATATGATATTCTTTGTCACTAAGTGTAAGACTTGGTGCAACTACTATGCTGTCTCCAGTATGAACCCCAACCGGGTCAATATTTTCCATGTTACATACTGTTATACATTGACCTTTTTTGTCCCTGATTACTTCGTATTCTATTTCTTTCATACCGAGTAAGCTTTTTTCAATCAAAACCTGTTTTATCCTGCTATATAGAAGTCCTAACTTTGTAATTTCTATTAGTTCTTTTTCATTAAATGCAATTCCTCCACCTGTACCTCCCAAGGTATAAGCAGGTCTTATTACAAGAGGAAAACCATGCTTTTTTGCAAATTCTAATGCTTCGTTTTCGTTTTTTACTATCGCACTTTCCGGTACTGGTTCACCAATTTTTATCATTAAATTTTTAAAAAGCTTTCTGTCTTCCGCTTTTTTAATTGCAGTAATCGGGGTACCGAGTAATCTTACACCTTGCCTTTTAAGAATTCCTCTTTCGTAAAGTTCTGCAGCAAGATTCAATCCTGCTTGCCCACCGAGGGTGGGCAGAATTCCGTCGGGTTTTTCTATTTGTATAATTTTTTCTGCGAAATCTATATTAATTGGTTCCATGTATACCTTATCCGCTACCTTAGGGTCGGTCATAATTGTAGCGGGATTGCTGTTTAAAAGTATTACTTTTATACCTTCTTCCTTTAATGCAAGACATCCTTGGGTGCCAGAGTAGTCGAATTCAGCAGCCTGTCCGATTATTATTGGCCCCGAACCGATAATCAATACCTTTTTTAAATTTTGATCCTTAGGCATTAGCTTCCTCCTTTAAAATTAATCTGATAAATTTATCAAATAAATAATTTGTATCATTTGGACCAGGACAAGCTTCTGGATGGAATTGTACTGAAAAAATATTATAATCCGGGCATTCAATACCCTCTATAGTTTTATCATTCGCATTTATGTGAGTGATTTTAACATTCTTTTCTAAACCTTTTTCAGAAACTGCAAAACCGTGGTTTTGAGTAGTTATAAAAGCTTTTTTGATTTTTAAATCTATTACGGGATGATTAGAACCTCGATGGCCGAATTTTAACTTGTAAGTTTCACAGCCTAAAGCAAGGGACAGGAGTTGATGTCCAAGACATATACCGAAAATGGGTAATTTGCCGATAAGGTATTCAATATTTTTTATGGCAAATTGAACATTCTTTGGATCACCGGGCCCGTTAGACAAAATTAATCCGTCTAAATTTTCTTTTAAAATCTCTTTATAAGAAGTAAATGCTGGGAAAACAACCACTTCACAACCTCTATTTAATAACTCATTAATAATACCTTTTTTTACTCCAAAATCCATAACACCTATTCTTAAAGGGATTTCAGCCTGGGAGGTAGGTTTGTAAATTATCTTTTCAGAAGAGGTTACTTCTTTAATAAGATTTTCTTCAGATAAACCTGGAGCTTTTTTTACAAATTCGATAAGTTCGGATTTATTTAATTCACTTGAAATAGCTGCCTTCATAACTCCATAATTTCTAAGTTTTAAAGTGATTGCCCTTGTATCAATATTGGTTATCATTAATGTCTTATTTTTAATTAAATAATTTGTTAAATTTTCAATATCAGTAAAGGACATTTCATTTATTTCTTTTGCTATAGCACCTCTTGCGTAAATTTTTGTGGATTCTTGAAATTCATCAAACGTACCGTAATTGCCTATTAGGGGAAAAGTAAATAAAATAATTTGACCAGCATAGGAAGGGTCGGTTAAAATTTCCTGATATCCCGTCATGCCCGTTGTAAAAACCAGTTCACCGTATTTCGTTCCGCTTGAACCTACAGCAATCCCTTCATATACCGAACCGTCTTCCAGTGCTAACAAAGCTTTCATAATAGTCCTCCCTATAAATTTCTTTACCTCTTACAATAGTCCTGATTGCTTTACCCTTTAGTTTATAACCATTAAAGGGTGTATTTTTACCTTTGGATAAAAATTCTTTATTATTGACTACCCATTCCAAATCCGGGTCAATAATTGTAATATCAGCATAATCTCCCTTTTTTAACCTGCCTCCATTAATGTTCAATATTTTTGCAGGGTTCAGGGACATTTTTTCTACCATTTGAGCATAAGATATAATCCCTTTTGATACCAATCTGTCAATAATTATTCCTAAGGATGTTTCTATACCAGATATTCCAAAAGGAGCATATTCGAATTCCATTTCTTTTTCTTCCTTAGTATGGGGGGCGTGGTCTGAGGCAATACAATCTATTGTTCCATCCCTTAATCCCTCTAACAGAGCTTCTATATCCTCCAAGGTTCTTAAAGGCGGGTTTACCTTTGCAAAGGTATTGTATTCTTCTACCATATCTTCTGTTAATATTAGATGATGGGGGGTTACCTCACAGGTTACATTAATTCCAGATTCCTTGGCTCTTCTTATGATTTCTACCGATCCTTTTGTACTTACATGAGCAATATGAATTTTAGAATTGGTTTCCTTTGCAAGGATTACATCCCTTGCGACCATTATCTCTTCGGCCGATGACGGAATTCCTGTTAGACCCAATTTAAAGCTCATATAGCCCTCATTTATCTGACCGCCTTCGGATAGACTTAAATCCTCACAGTGATCTATTATTACTTTATCAAACCCTTTTGCGTATTGAAGGGCTCTTCTCATTAATGCACCATTCGAAATTGGATTACCATCATCCGAAAATGCTACAGCTCCTTGTTCACACATCTTTCCAATTTCAGAAAGTTCCTGTCCCAATCTTCCTTTAGTAACACATCCTATAGGATATAACCTTATTAGGTCATATTCTTTGGCTCTATCAATCACATACTTAATCAAATAGGGATTATCTAATGGAGGATTTGTGTTGGGCATACAGGCTACGGCGGTAAAACCACCTTTTGCAGCAGCAAGCATCCCCGTTTTAATATCTTCTTTTTTTTCAAAACCGGGTTCCCGAAAATGTACATGCATATCTATCAACCCAGGGGTAATTATTTTTCCGGAAAGATCTTCCACATCTGCATCGGATATCGTTAAATTTACGTCTATAGCTGCTATTTTTTCACCCTCGATTAATAGATCAAAAATATCATCAATTCCTTGAAATGGGTCTATAACCCTTGCATTTTTAAACAGCTTTTTCATACTCATTACCTCCTATGAGAAGATTTAAAACCGCCATTCTAATGGCCACACCATTTGTAACCTGTTCGCCAATACAGGACTTTTCTCCATCCATTACTTCAGAAGTAAGTTCAACTTCTCTATTGACAGGACCAGGGTGTAACAGTAACACGTTCGGTTTAGCTAAATTTAACACCGTTGAATTGATTCCATAATATTTGGCATATTCACCGGTACTGGGAAATAAATTCTTTTTTTGTCGCTCCAATTGTAATCTAAGCCCCATTACCACATCTGCTTCTTTTACGGCTTCCTTTACATTGTAACTAATTATTGCGCCAAACTTTTTGGCTGCTTCAGGAACTAATGTAGAAGGACCTGCTACAAATACTTTTGCTCCCATTTTGGAAAACCCTATTAAATTTGATTTAGCTACTCTGCTGTGAGCGATATCCCCAATTATCGCGATTTTTAAGTCCTTAAGAGTTCCTTTGTATTCCATAACAGTCATCATATCTAGTAAAGCCTGGGTAGGATGTTCGTGCATTCCATCTCCTGCATTAATTACAGGAAGATTTATATATTTTTTTAAATACATTGGAGTACCTGAAACATTATGTCTTATAATTACAGCGTCAATTCCCATGGCAGTTAAAGTCGAGACGGTATCTTTTAATGTTTCTCCTTTTTGTACGCTGCTTCCCTGAGTGGTAAAATTTATTACATTTGCGCCAAGGTATTTTGCAGCTAACTCAAAGGAATTTTTTGTTCTGGTGCTGGGTTCGTAGAATAAATTAACTACTGATTTTCCTTTAAGTGCGGATAATTTTTTAATATTTTTTCTGATGCAGTCTTTGTAAAAAAAAGCCAGTTCCAATATTTTTTCAATTTCTTCTCTTTCTAAATGTTCAATACCCAGCAGCCCGTAGTTTTTAAACATAATATATTCCTCCTTAAAAAAATCCCTATGCCGTGAGGCATAGGGATTTTTTTTAGAATATTATTAATCTACAACGGATTTAGGCAAAAAAAAAGCCCTCCTCCGTCAGGCAGAGAAAGGCTTTTTTCCTTCTATCTTTTCGCCTCACCTTACCAGCCTCACGGGACCAGTTTAAAGGTGACTATTTATTTATAATGATTATAACATGAATATAAACGATGTCAAGTTTTTTTTTAATAATCCTCTAAGGGTAAAATATCCTCAGGTTTTATTAATATTAAATCTTCTTTGGAGATTTTTTTTTGGTTGATTAGTCTTAAAGCCTGTTTTCTGATGGCTTTTTCAAGCAGATTTCTCACCAGTCTTGCGTTTCCTAATTTATCAAAGTAAATGGATTTTTTGCTGTCTAAAAGTATATATTTTAATTTTTCAATAGCTTCAGGTGTAAATTTGTATTGTCTTTTTTCAGCCATTAAAATTGCAATTTGTATTAGTTCTTCTAAGGTATAATCCGGGAATTCTATTTGGATTGGAAATCTTGATCGAAGGCCGGGATTCGTTCTTAAAAACCAATCCATTTCATCCTTGTAACCTGCAAGTATAACTATTAAATTGTCTTTATAATCTTCCATAGCTTTTACCAGAGTATCTATTGCTTCTTTTCCAAAATCTTTTTCTCCTCCTCTTGCAAGAGAGTAAGCTTCGTCTATAAATAAAATTCCTCCTATAGCTTTTTTGATTTGTTCTCTTGTTTTTTGTGCTGTATGTCCTATATATTCTCCCACGAGGTCAGCTCTTTCTACTTCGACAAGATGTCCTTTTTGGAGAATTTCCATTTCTTTAAACATTTTTCCTATTAGTCTTGCTACGGTAGTTTTACCGGTACCGGGACTACCTTTGAATATCATGTGTAGAACTAAAGGTTCAGCAATCAAATCTTCTTTTTTTCGCCTTTTTTGGATTTCCACGAAAGCATGTAATTCTTTAACCAGTTGTTTTACTGCGGTCAACCCTACCAAACTATCCAGTTCATTTAATACTTCTTTAACCTTTTCTTCCTTATTTCTTTTTAATTCGTTTTTTTTAATTTCCATTTCCTTTAATAACGATAGTGCATCGAGCGGAGAGAGGGACCCGTTAGAAACCATATTTAATATATCATTGCAATCTTTATAAATTGGATTTTTTATTTCTAACATGATTTTCACCTTAAAATTTTTAAAATTAACCCTTAGAGATATAATATGACAAATACAAAGTAGTTGATACAAATAAGTTAAAATTAAAAACTTCCGGGTGAATTTCCCGGAAGTTTTTTCACGAGTTTATTATTCTTCCTGTTTTTTTTCAGTATTGTTGTTATTGGTAAAGGATACGGGTTTCTGAGGAGAAATGGTAGAGACGGCATGTTTATAAATTAACATCTGCTTACCTTCGGAATCTAAAACCACAGTAAAGTTATCGAAACCTTTCACATGACCTTTTATTTGAAAACCATTTATGAGATAGATCGTTACTGCTATGTTCTCCTTCCTTACTTGATTTAAAAAAGCATCCTGAATATTAATTTGATTTTTTGACATTCTATGTCCCCCTTCATATTTATATCTACAGAATATATTCTAATAATTTTTTAATTTTCCTTCAACTGTTAAAACAATATATTGGATAATTTTTTCTTTTCCTTCCATAGAAACGTCTAACCAAATTATATCTTTATTTTTTTTGAACCATGTATACTGGCGTTTGGCGTAATGTCTGGTATCCCGTTGAATTTTATAAATTGCTTCTTCTAACGAAGCTTTACCTTCTAAATACTCAATAATTTCTTTATACCCCAAGCCTTTCATTGAATTCAACTCTTTTGAATATCCCATTTTTAATAAGTTTTTAACCTCTTCTATTAACCCATCTTCTATCATCTTTAAAACTCTATTATTTATCCTTTCATATAATTCCTCCCTTGGTCTGGTAAGACCAAAAATAATTAAATCATAAGGACTTTCTTTTTTGTCATTTTCGTTTTCAAATAATGAAAAAGGTTTTCCAGTTCTGTAATATACTTCCAAGGCCCTTATCATTCTTTTTCTATTGTTCTTATGAATTTTTTCCGCAGATTTCGGATCGACCTCCTTTAAAATATTATATAAATATTCATTTCCGTTTTTCTCTGCTAAAAGGTTTAACTCTCTTCTTAATTCCTCATCTTTATGAAAATCAGAAAAAGAGTAATTATAACATACTGCGTTTATGTATAATCCTGTTCCACCGGAAAGTATAGGTATTTTATTTCTTTTTGTAATTTCTTCAATAGCTTTTTCTGCTAAGTACTTATAATCTGCAACTGTAAATTCCTGATCAGGATTTACTATATCTATTAAGTGATGGGGAATACCATTTTTTTCTTCTTCGGTCGGTTTTGCTGTGCCAATGTTCATATATCTATAAATTTGCATAGAGTCTGCAGAAATTATTTCCCCATCAATTATTTTTGCTACTTCAATTGCTATTTCGGTTTTCCCCACAGCAGTAGGTCCGACAATTACCAGCAATAGTTTTTTATCTTTTTTCAAGAAATAACCCTCTTGAACTTTTTTTCTAATTCGTATAAAGAAAAGGAAATAATCGTAGGCCTGCCGTGGGGACAATTATATGGATTTTCAGTTTCAAATAGCATTTTAATAAGTTTATTCATTTCTTCAATACTTAGAATTTCATCAGCTTTTATAGCGG
Source organism: Thermovenabulum gondwanense (assembly GCF_001601575.1). Classification (NCBI taxonomy): domain Bacteria; kingdom Bacillati; phylum Bacillota; class Clostridia; order Thermosediminibacterales; family Thermosediminibacteraceae; genus Thermovenabulum; species Thermovenabulum gondwanense. The sequence continues at coordinate 9,520 of NZ_LOHZ01000042.1, read as the reverse complement.
CATGACATGCTAAGGATGCCGCAATTTTATTTTTATCTTTCGGAAAATTTTCTTCCCGCAATTCATCAAGAATTTCTTTTATGTAGGAAGGATCCTTAGGAATTCCAAAGGTAAAGGGAATAGCTCGTATTATTATGGAATTGTTATCAAATATATCTAAATCGAATCCGTTTTTTTTAAAAATATCTATGGCATCTTTGAAAAATTCCATTTCCGAATGGGTCAGTTTTAAAACGTGCGGAACAACGAGTTCCTGAATAACAAAACATTTTGAATAGGTAAGATACATTTCATACAAAATCCTTTCATGGGCCGCATGTTGATCAAGGATATAAAGATTATTATCATCCACAAAAATAATATAAGTATTAAATATCTGACCTATTACTTTAAAATTATTGGTAGAGGTTTCTTTTGATAAACTTTTATTTACAACTTCATTTTTTATTATTTCTGCTGTACTATAAAATTCACTAAATTCTTTAATATATTGGTTAACCTCATTTACTTTTTTTTCTATTTTATCCTCAAAATTACAGAAATATTCCCTATTAATGGAATTAATTTTATTTTCAACAGCTGGATTGTTTAAAAAATCTATCCTTTCTTCTTTTATAAAATTTTTATTAATTGAAATTTTTTCCTTGGGAATCAAAACATCGCCTCTTAATGCCTCTTTTATCATCAGTAATAGCGCTTCGTAAATTTTATATTCATCTTTAAATTTTATTTCAGTTTTTGAAGGGTGTACATTTACGTCCACATAAGATTCGTCGATGTTAATAAATATTATTGCAACAGGGAATTTACCTGCAGGCAAAAAGGGCGAATAACCTTTTTCCAGAAATAAAGATAGATTTTTATCTTTGATATATCTTCCGTTCACAAAAAATATCTCATAGGATCGATTATTTCTCGAAAATTGAGGTGGTAATAAATAAGCTTTTATTTTCAAAATGCCATAGTGTTTTTCAACTTCTATCAGATTTTTTGCTTCTTCAAAATCATAAATTTTAGCAAAAACTTCTTTTATGTTTCCATTGCCCGAAGTAGTGAAAATTTCCCTTCCATCTATAATGAGTTTAAAAGAAATTTCAGGATGCCCTAAGGCATATTTTGATATTATTTCCGAAATATAGGCTGATTCCTTTGAAGAAGATTTCAAAAATTTTAATCGCGCCGGGGTATTGAAAAATAAATCTTCTACAATGATGGTGCACCCTTCTTTTGATAGAGCTTCATCAAAATATTCAACTTTTCCTCCCGTAACAATACATTTGGTTCCAATATTTTCTTCCTTAGTCCTGGTAATCATGGTTACTCTTGAAACCGAAGCAATACTTGGTAATGCCTCACCTCTAAATCCAAGGGTTTTTACAGCAAAAATATCATCAAGTTTGGATATTTTGCTGGTAGCATGCCTTTCAAATGCCAGAAGTACATCTTCAGATGCTATCCCTTGTCCATCATCTAAAACTTTTATAAGCTTTTTCCCGCCATCTTTAATTTCTATTAAAATATTTTTAGCATTTGCATCAATGGAATTTTCAATTAGCTCTTTAACTACCGATGCAGGTCTTTCTATCACTTCTCCTGCTGCAATTTTTTGTGCCACATCTTCACTTAGCACTTTTATCTTACCCATTTTCTCTTCCCCTCACAAAATCTCCATTTTCAATTTGTAAAGAAAATTTAAAGCTTCTAATGGCGTCATAGTGTTAATATCTATATCTCTTAATTTTTGAATAATAGTTTCATTCTTAATTTTCTCTAAATCCAATTGAGAATCTTCATTATCATTTTCCGGTAATCCCGAATTGTTTACATAAGATTTTTCTGGTAAACTTTTCTCAAGATTTTTTAATAACTCGCTGGCTCTTTTTATCAAACTTTTTGGCAGTCCTGCTAATTTTGCTACTTCTATTCCGTAACTTTTATCTGCTTCTCCCGGAATAATTTTTCTTAAAAATAATATTTCATCTCCTTTTTCTTTTACAGTAACTTTATAATTTTTTATTCCGAAAAGTTCTTTAAGTTTTGTAATTTCATGATAATGTGTGGCAAATAAGGTTTTAGCTTTTACATTTTTATGAATGTACTCCACCACAGCCCATGCAATGCTTAAACCATCATAAGTGCTTGTACCCCTTCCAACTTCGTCAAGTATTATTAAACTTTTAGGTGTTGCATTTTTTAATATATTTGCAACCTCCATCATTTCTACCATAAAAGTACTCTGGCCGTAGGCCAAATTATCGTAAGCGCCAATTCTTGTAAATATTCTATCTACTATTCCGATTATTGCTTTTTTTGCAGGTACGAAACTTCCAATTTGAGACATTAGCACAATTAATGCTACCTGACGTAAATATGTTGATTTTCCTGCCATATTTGGACCGGTAATTATTGAAATCATTGAGTCCTTGCAGTTTATATACGTATCGTTGGGAATAAAAAGATCGTTTTTTAAGGTTAATTCAACTACAGGATGTCTACCTTCAATAATGACAATTTCGTTACCGGTAGTAATTTCAGGTTTTACGTAGTTATTATCTCTTGCAACCTGAGCAAAAGACAAAAGAACATCTAACGTGGCTATTGAAAGAGCGCTGGTTTTAAAACGGTTAATGTTTTTTAAAAGTTCCTTTTTTATTTCACAGAACATTTTGTACTCAAGTTCCATAAGTTTTTCTTCAGCACCGAGTATCATTTCTTCATATTCTTTTAATTGTTCGGTAATATATCTTTCTGCATTAGCAAGGGTTTGCTTTCTTATATAGTCCTCGGGTACTAGATTTAAATTGGCTTTAGTAATTTCTATATAATATCCAAAAACTTTATTATAACCTACTTTTAAAGACTTTATACCCGTTCTTTCTCTTTCTTTTGCTTCAAATTCTGCGATAAAATCTTTTCCTTTAAAGGCAATTTTCCTAAGTTTATCTATGTTTTCATCAAAGCCGTCCTTAATTATATTCCCTTCTTTTACTGACAGAGGAGGATCCTCATTTATTGCCCTATCTAATAAGTCAAAAATATCGTGTAGACTATCCAATTGTTTTTCTAAAGATCTTATAAGTTTTGAAGAAAAATCTTTTATCAAATTTTTTATTCGGGGAAAACGAGATATAGTATTTTTTATGGCCAGCAAATCTCTTGCGTTTACATTGCCGCATACTAATTTTCCAGTAAGTCTTTCCAAATCGTATATATTCTTTAGTTCATTTTTTAATTCCTCTCTTTTAAAGAAGTTTTCAAATAATTCTTCGACCGCATCCAGCCTTTCCTTTATTTTTATGGGATCAATCAAAGGTTGTTCAATCCATTTTCTTAGTAACCTTGCTCCCATGGCAGTCTGAGTTTTATCTAACACCCAAAAAAGACTCCCCTGTCTTTTTCTTTCAAAAAGAGATTCGGTTAGTTCAAGGCTTCTTTTTGTATTAGCATCCAGTATCATATACTCCGATGGTTCGTAGTATCTAATATTATTAAAATGCTGTAATTGCTGCATCTGAGTTTCAATTAAAAATTTTAGGCAGGCACAGGATGCTTTTAGTGAAAAAGGCCTGCCTTCTAAGGCTTTTAAAGAGTCCACATCAAAATTATTTGAAAGCAAAGTAAAATCCACATCAAAATAGTTCTCTTCTTTTAAAGTAAGAGTACAATGATTGGCATCAAAATAATTCTTCTTTAAAATAGTAGTATTTAAGATTTCATCATTAACAATGCATTCAGTAGGAGAAAATTTATATAATTCATTGATTACTTCTTGAAAATTATCTTCAGCAGATATTTCGGTAGTTATAAATTCCCCGGTTAATATGTCGGCAAAAGCCAAACCAAATTTATTTTCAGATTTGTAAATTGTACATAGGTAATTATTCTTTTTTTCGTCTAAGAAGTTTATATCCGTTACTGTACCCGGTGTAATAATTTTTACTACTTCTCTTTTAACAATGTTTCTGGCAAGTTTAGGATCCTCCATTTGTTCGCAAATAGCAATTTTATAGCCTTTATCAATAAGTTTTGCTATATATTGATCTGCTGCATGGTAGGGTATTCCAGCCATGGGCACCTTATTTTCTGAATCCCTTGAAGTGAGTGCTATTTCTAATTCTCTTGATGCTGTAAAAGCGTCTTCAAAAAACATTTCGTAAAAATCGCCCAATCTAAAAAATAGTATATAATCTTTATATTTCTCTTTAATCTCTTTATATTGTTTTATCATTGGAGTTTCCATATTAAAATAATTTAACCCCCTTGAAAGTTATAAAGCTCTCCAAACAAGGAAAAAGTATGAGGTTCCACAATTTTTACCATTACAAGTTGACCGATTAAGCTTTCCGAACCCTTAAAATTTACTATTTTATTTGTCCTGGTTCTTCCAGTTAATTTACCTTTATCTTTTTTAGAATAGCCTTCAACGAGCACTTCCACTAACTTTTCTTTCATCTGCTCATTTTTCTTAGCAGATATAGAATCCTGAAGTTTCATTAATCTTTCCAATCTATCTTTTTTTACTTCTTCCTCTACTTGATTTTCCATTTCAGCAGCTGGTGTTCCCTTTCTTTTTGAATACATAAACATAAATGCTTGATCGTACTGAACTTTTTGAACAATATCGAGAGTGTCTAAAAAATCTTCTTCGGTTTCTCCTGGAAATCCTACAATAATATCGGTAGATATTGCAATTTCTGGAATCTCGTCCCTTAATTTTTGAATTAGTTCTAAATAATGTTCTCTGGTGTAATTTCTATTCATTAATTTTAATATTTTATTACTACCCGCCTGAATTGGAAGATGAATATGTTCGCAAATTTTTTCTAAATCTCGCATGGCAAATATGAGTTCATTACTTAAATCCTTGGGATGGGAAGTGGTAAATCTAATTCTCTCAATTCCTTTGATTTTGTTCAATTCATAAAGTAATTGGGCAAAAGTGATCCTTTCATCCAATAAATCTTTTCCATAAGAGTTAACATTCTGGCCTAAAAGGTTTATTTCCTTAACTCCTTTTTCTGCAAGAGATTTAACTTCATTAATAATATCTGCGGGCTTTCTGCTCCGTTCCCTTCCTCTTACATAAGGAACGATACAATAGGTGCAAAAATTATTACAACCATAAGTAATGGTAACCCAGGCTTTTATATTATCCTCCCTTAAATAGGGCAATCCTTCCTCCAGCCATGTTTCATTTTCAATGGTTTCAACAATAGTATAGTTTGAATAGTTTACGGTTTCTATTAGTTGAGGTAGTTTGCTGACATTATGAATTCCAAAAATAATATCAACAAATGGATATTTATCTTTGATAAAATCAACCACATGAGGTTGCTGTATCATGCAACCGGTGATGGCTATGATCATATTTGGCTTATTTTGCTTCAATGGTTTCAATTGTCCTAAACGACCGTAAACCTTTTGTTCAGCGGTTTCTCTTACACTGCATGTATTTAATATCAGTATATCAGCATCTTTTATTCCTTCTGCAGGAACATATCCCATCTTTTCGAGCATACCCGATATAACCTCGGAATCATGTACGTTCATTTGACATCCCCAGGTAATAACCTTATATTTCACTAAAAAGATCACTCCTTCTGTAAGTATGTTGCTAATTTAATAACTCTTTAAGTTTTAAAAAGGCATTCTTAAAGTCAGAATAAATCTCTTTTTTAGTAGTTTCAAGCCTTTCTCCTCTTTGTCTTAAAATATAAGCTGGATGATATGTGGGCATAATCCAATAATTTTTTTCTTTTATCCAAATACCTCTCATTTTAGTAATACTTTGCTCGGGTCTAAAAAATTTTAATGGAGTAGAACCTAAGGTTATGATTACTTTCGGTGAAATAAACTCTAATTCTAAATTTAATATTTCTGAACATGCTTTTACTTCATTAACGTAGGGAGTTCTATTTTTCGGAGGTCTGCACTTAACTACATTAGTAATATATATACGATTTCTATCGACATTAAACTTGCTGAGCAAGGTGTTTAACAATTGGCCGGCTCGTCCTACAAAAGGCTTACCCAATTTATCTTCTTCTTCTCCCGGTCCTTCTCCTATTAAAACAATAGGAGAAGAAAAGTTACCATCTCCGGCTACTTTTTGTGTGTGACATTCAGCAAAACAGAGGGAACAATTTCTGCATTCAATAAGATAATCTTTTATTTTTTTATAAATAAAATCTTTCATTATTTTTGCCGTTTCATTTTTTTCCTTTAATTTTTCCAGAATATCATCATAGGTTTGAAATTGAAGTCCAAATTCTTTTTGAAGGGACAAAAGAATTTCAATTTTTTTTGTAAGCTTAACCTCTCTCCCGTTAAAGGTTTTTATTATTTCGTTCAATTCCATTTTATTCTCCCCCGATTTCTCAACTGATATTATAACAATTTATAAAGCGATTGAAAATAAAAAAATAACCTCTAACGAGGTCATTTTATAAATAATTATTGATTTACCGCATTAATATCTAATAAATCATTAGTATTGTTTTCGACTGAGGGATCTTCTTTATCTATATATTGATTTAGGCTTGAAATAGGCTTTTTACCTACATATTCGATCGTATTTAATGGTTTATAAGTATCTATAGAAACTAATTTTTTTTCAATTCTATCCTGATAATTTATTATTTTCCATACCTTTACTTTGCAACCCGGTCTTCCTTCTTCTATTCGTGTTTTACCTAACTCCAAATTATTATCTATTTTTTGTATTTTCCCGGGAGGAAAAGTGTTAACTATTTCAGAAATGATATCTATTTTTTTATTGAATTTTTCATTGCTAAAAAATTTCATTACAAGATTATTTCCAATTATTTCAGTAGATAATACCAAATAACCTCCCGTGCTGTTTTTAAATTTTAAATCTAATATACCATAGCTTACGGTTGCATCTCTTCCTGGAGGGACATAACCTACCGGCATAGAGTGATGGTGCCTTTCGATTACCTCTAAATCTGCGAGGAGAACCAAATTATAAAGGGTAGTGGAAATTTGACATACACCTCCACCCGTTCCCTGGATGACCTCATTATTGAAATATATCGGTGCATCTGTATAACCTTTTTCCTTCGTCCTTTCTCCAACGGTTTCGTTAAAGGAAAAAACCTCAGTTGGAGCAATAATTATCCCGTTTAAAATTTCAGAAGCTAATTTGATATTATTTATCCTATCTTTTTGATTTAAATTAAATCTGGTTGAAAAGGATGCTATTTCATATTTAATATTCATATTTTTTAATTTTTCTTTTGTATAAAAAGGTTTTATTTTTTTTAATGGTAGATCAATTATAATTTCATCATCGAATATTTTATTTGAAATCATTGTTTTTAAAAGTTCCTTATCTATTTCGGTACCTTCCTTTTCATCTATTATTTGAAGTTTGTTTTGTCTAAATGTAAATCGTGCGTTTTGAGGTAAGGTGCAGATTTCCTTTTCTATTTTGGTAATGATACTTTGAAGATTTTGCTCGTTAATGGCGTAGTTCAAAGGAATAATCGTTACTTTTCTTTTATTAAATTTGTCTAAATAAAAGGATTTTAAAAAAAATTCTTCTTTCTTTATAAGTAAAGCCTCTTTTATGCTTTTCTCGGGATTAAATATAATTAGTTCTCCTACTGTAATTTCGTATTTCTTGTTATTATATCTGAATATTATTTTTTGATCATTTTTTTCTTCTATATAAGATTGAATTTTTAAAGATGCATCTTCTTTTCTCAATTTACTTACATCTATAGGACCTATACGCACATTATACGGAAGAATATCATTATTTTGCTGATATATGAAAATTAAAATAATGACAAAAAATACCAATATTATACATAAAAGCAGGATGATAAAAAAATTCTTTCTCATAAAACCACCTTCCAATGCATCCTACTTTTATGTATAATAATGCCCTCTTAAAAAAATGATTGAATTATTAAAATGGAAAAGCCCCTATAATAGGGGCCATTTTTATACAGGATAGTATTTAAATTTATTATCTTCAACAAGAAGATTGGAATCGTATTTATATTTGCCTGCTTCTCTTTCCTGAAAAAACTTTAATGCTATTTGAGGAAATAAGGCATAGGTTAATACATCTTCCTCTTTTTCTATAAATCCTGAAATTGCTTCAAAATCCTTTTCCAATTCTGGCTCCAATAAATCGGCAGGTCTGCAATCAATAGGCTCTTCATCACCTATAATTTTCTTTTTAATTTCCGGATTTACTTCACCCGGCGGTTTACCGTAATAACCTTTAATGTAATTCTTGACTTCATTAATTACAACCTTATATCTTTCTCCAGTTATAACATTTATTACTGCCTGTGTACCGACAATTTGACTGGTAGGGGTTACAAGAGGAGGATAACCCAAATCCTCCCTCACCCTCGGCACTTCTTTCAATACTTCGGGGAGTTTATTCAGAGCATTTTGCTGCTTTAACTGACTGGTAAGGTTTGAAATCATTCCTCCAGGTATCTGATAGTTTAAGACTGCAGTATCAATGATTGTAACTACACTGTCTATTTTGTAATTTTCTCTAACTTTTTTAAAATAATCTGAAATAGAGGATAAAAGTTCCAAATCAAGGCCGGTATCAAACTCGGTATCTTTTAACACCGCTACCATTGTCTCTGTTGGAGGCTGTGAAGTTCCAAGAGCAAAGGGGGAAAGAGCAGTATCAACTATGTCAGCCCCTGCTTCAATAGCTTTTAAATATGCCATAGAAGCCATCCCGCTGGTATAGTGACTGTGGATTTGAATTGGCAAGGCTATTTCTTCTCTTAGTTTTTTAACTAATTCATATGCGTTATAAGGTGTAAGAAGTCCTGCCATATCTTTTATACACAATGAATCTATGCCCAGGGCCACTAATCTTTTTGCTATATCTATGTAATATTCCAGATTGTGCACGGGACTAATTGTATAAACGATGGTACCCTGTGCATGAGCTTTATATTTTTTCGTGGCTTCTATAGCTTTTTCCATATTTCTTATATCATTAAGAGCATCAAAAATTCTAATAATACTTATACCGTTTTCTATTGATTTTTTAACAAAAAGTTCTACTACGTCATCGGGGTAATGATGATACCCCAGGAGATTTTGTCCCCTTAAAAGCATCTGTAATGGGGTTTTTTTGATTTTTTCCCGTAAAAGCCTCAATCTTATCCATGGATCTTCGTTTAAATATCTAAGACAACTATCAAAGGTAGCTCCTCCCCATGCTTCAAGAGAGTGGTAACCTACTTCATCCAATTTTTCAGCAACCGTTAGCATCTCATCGGTTCTCATTCTGGTGGCAATGAGGGATTGGTGAGCATCCCTTAAAATAGTATCCGTTATGCCGATTTTTTTCTTTTGCAATCGACATACTCCTTTCCCAATTTAGTTTATCCGTAAAGGGAAAGCAACACACCTGCAACTATTGCAGTACCAATAACCCCGGCTACATTTGGTCCCATGGCATGCATTAATATGAAATTGCCCGGTTTTTCTTCTTGAGCTACAACCTGGGCTA
>NZ_LOHZ01000041.1 GCF_001601575.1 Thermovenabulum gondwanense | reverse complement strand
AAACTTAGTAGTTCTTTGTATGCCAACTTTTTCCATATAGGTTGGTAAGGGGTATTATTGTCTTTTTTCATCTGAATATTTTTTATTTCCATTTTTCGGGTATTGACATATTACCGTGAGTCTTTTTTTATTTATGTCACAGTTGATACTTATTTGATCGCTCCGGAAGCTTCTGCCTTTCTCTGATTTATTTCATTTTGCATTTCCACCAGTTTTTCTCTGGTAAGTTTATAGCCCACTGCAAGTATAATTCCTGACACTAAAGCAAATACGCCGGGAATAAATACGAACACGTTTACCACTGCATTTTTCAATGCCATCGTTGCTTCCTGGGGCTTGATTCCCGAAACAAAGCCTGCCGTAGATAGCACGAAGGGAATAATTGTACCCCTTGAAATGATTGCGGTTTTTAAAGATAAATTCATCAACCCCATAACAAATGGTGATGCATCCTCACCGGTTTTCCACTGGGCGAATATAGATACGTCGGAATACAAGCTTACCATGACGGAGGCCAGTAATCCGAGGAATGCCCTGGCTATTAGCACCACCACGAAGAACATAACAAGATTCATTGCTACAAACTTGCACAGTATCAAAGCAATGCCGAGCCCGAATAAACCGACTATGGAAGCTGTCCTTGTTGACAGGGACTTTGCCAGCGGACCGGCAATATACGCACCTATTACCTGGGCAATGCTGCCCAGCAACAGGTACATGGGCAACAAAGACATATTCTGGGCAACATAGGTAAAGTAATAAGCTGCTGCGGCGGTCATGATGAAATTTACCATATACCTTAAAAAGTCTGACATCAAAAGGACTATTAATGGAGGGTTCTGAACAAGGCTGTTAAGCATTCCTTTAAAGGATACCCTCTGAGCCGAGGAAGCTGCCTTACCCTGCACTTGTTCGGTGGGCTCGTAACCTTCGGTCAATTTAAATACTGTCCAGTAGCAAATCATCATTACAAACGCCATAATTCCTGCCAGCATAGAATAACCCAATATGGGATTGTTTGTTACCTTCCCCAAGTAATTGGCCAGCGGTGGCCCCGTGTAAGAAAATACCACACCGGCTAATGCGGTATATGTGGCCCTCCTCGATGCAAGCAATGCCCTTTCTTCAGGATTATTAGCAAGAACGGGTATCAGCGAAACATTGGCTACCCAGGGTATATTCCATGCAATGTGGCTTAATATGAACCCGGCGCAAACTATAAATGCAGCCAGCGATTCGGGGCCAATTTTGGTAAACTGGAAAATATACAGAATTACTACAAAGGGTGGCGCAATTAACATCCAGGAGCGATTTCTCCCCCATTTCAGAGGTTTCATACCGCTTATAATTGCGCCGTAAAAAGGAGAAAGGATAGCGTCAACGATACTGGTAACCGAACCTATCAATGCCACCATGGGGAGCGAAAATTTGGCCACATTTGTAAGGAAAAACACAAACAGGTAAAGCTCCACGCTTGTCATTAAAGAAAAACCAAAGTCGCCCAAACCGTAAAATGTCCTCAGGGCTTTACTCAAAGGCTTCTTCACATTAACTTCCTCCTTTTAGTAAAATTGGAAGATAAAATAAGCTTACTTATTAAATTTTCACCCCCCACAGTTATGGTTGTTGTTTTTTCAAAATTTTAATTTGTATTTACATGTATTTCATTTCTAATTTTATAATATTTTATTTTTTAATTCAATTATTAAATGTGTATACAATTAATTTTTTTTAAATTAATAATTTTATTTTGTAAATTAAAAGGGCGGGCATCCGAGAGAATGCCCACCCGGGGTGTAATACTTTTTTTAATTAACGGGCGGTGTTATAGATTTAGAATATTTTGTTTTTATCAATGTATAAAAAACTACCGCACTGATAGCGTATACAACCATTGCTACAAAAATTGGGAATCTTATATAATTATTTATGTTCAAAAGTAGTGCAATGTAATAGGTGGAGATAAAACCTCCTAAATTCATAAAAGCCATAAGCATACCGGATGCTGAAGCAAAAGCAGCTGGCGGAACGATTGATCCTATTATCATCATCACAGCTGGCATCAATATGCTGAACCCGAAACCTACAAGAGTTGAACCCACCGTCAACATAATTAAACTGTTTGCATAAAATACGCTTCCCATACCCAGGGATATAATAATTAAGCTCAAAGGAATGACATTAAGCTTTATATACTGGTGAAGTTTTCCGAATACCGCACCTCCAATCATTCCTCCTACCGTGAACATTGACAGCACCACTCCAGCGGAGGCCGCGTCTCCCAGGTTACCTGTAATTATAATTGTCGACATATTTACCAGCATAGGGTAATTTAACATCATGGATATTCCAAAGAGTGCTCCTATTAAATATACAGCACCTGGCATTTTGTCCTTACCTGTAGCTGTATCCTCTTTTCTTTTTTCAGGTTCCGGCAGCATGGAAAGTACCATAAAAAAGGTGATAAGCGCCAATAAATGGGGCAGAAAAGCATGCCTCCAGCTAATTGTGCACATAACAGCGCCGAGCATCTGAAGCACTATTCCGCCCAAGTTCATAACAACCCCTGAAAGTCCTAACATATTAGCCCTCTGCTGCCCTTCAAAAAGTCCTAAAATCAACGCTGTTCCAAGGGGTGATATTATACCAAGGCCAATTCCAAACAATGCTCTTGCGACAAGTATGGTAGTAAAATTGTTCATAAAGTACGGGGCAGCACCTGCCACTGCAAAAAGAAGGCTACCTAACAGCAGCAGGGTCCTGTATCCCACCTTGCTTCCGGCAACCATGCCGGACCATGCAGTTGCGGGTATCAGAAATAGTGAAGGTAAAGTAGAAGCCAGTAAAATTGTGCTAAAGGGAAGATTTGGAAATGCTTCCGCTATGTTTTGAAGTGCAGGGGTTATGGTGCCTATACCCATGGCTATAAAAAACACCGACATTACCGCCACAACCGTGCTGGTTTTACTTTTACCCACCATACCCACCCTTTCTTTTTAAATATTTTATTCTACTTTTTGTAAATTTTGTTCTTTTCTGTATATTTAATATCTAATATTCTTTTAAATGGCGGTCACCGTTTTATTTACCGGTGACCGCCTTATTTTTAAGCGTACTTTTCTACAGCTTCATAAAGAGCCGCAATATTTTCCAGCGGGGTATCTTTTGGAGCCGTTCCCACGCTCGGGGCTAAGATGAATCCTCCGCCGGGTTTTACCTGCTCGGCTAAATTCTTTATATGTTCGTGAATCTTTTCGGGAGTTCCACCTACTACTAAGCTAATCGGGATGCCTCCCATTATGCAGGTATGTCCCTTCAATAATTTTGTAGCCTTTATAATATCTGTTTTTTCAAAATATGCCACACCCCAGCCTTTTGGAAGTTCAAGAATGGTCTCTAAATGGGCATCGTGACGCCCTTCAAAGAATACAAAAACTTTCATTCCTTCATTCACAAGCCTCAATATTACCTCTTTTAATCCCGGCCAGTAAAATTCGTTGTACAACTTCGGTGATAAGTATTCATTAAGATGTAACGGTATAAATATCAGGTTTATTCCATATTTTTTTGCTTCCAATCCATAATTTACAATTGGTTCCACCATTGCCTCACAGGCTCTTTTAACCTTATCGGGGTATCTCCTGATATCCAGCAAAGTATTTTCAGGGCCTCTCAAAAAGTCTCCTATTATATCCAGAGGTGCATAAGCACCACCTATCCCAATAGAAGGATAGCCCAGCTGTGCAGAAATAGCTCCAATTTGACCCATTAATGCGCCGAACCTGGTTATCTCTATGCCAAATTTGACCATGGTGGCCATCATCTGCTTTGGAGTCGCTAAATTTTTGCAGGCTCTCGGTAAGATTGTTTCCGCGATAAATTTTACCGGGTTCTCGATCAGCTGGTCGTATTCCGAAGGATCCATAAAGACTCCGCCGATAAATTGAGGCGAAGCATCCGCCGATATTTCCCTTCCCGGGTATCTATAATATTTATCTCCAAGGACATCGTGCATGGGACCGGTTATAAATGTGGTATTAAAAGCGATGTCCGGCGTATCCGCAAAAGCCATGCAGAATACCCTGCCGTCCAAACCGGAAATCGAGGCCGCAAAAGGCCAGTCACAGGGGAAATCTTTTATAAACTTTTCTACTGCTTTTACAGCTTTGTCGTAATCATAGCAAAATTCGTGCTGGCTTATTCCATAATAAGCCGGGACAATGTCTCCGCCTACTCCCGCCAGCGGTAATCTATCGGGTTCCTGAAGGTTGATAGCGGCCATTATTCTATCATAACGCTCTTTTGCCAGTTCCTCCGGTGTCTTTGCCATCCTCCATCACCCCTCTATCCCCATTAATTCTTTGCACAGCCTTACTCCCTTTGCCGCATCGTCAGCCCACGCATCCGCCCCCGCATAC
>NZ_LOHZ01000040.1 GCF_001601575.1 Thermovenabulum gondwanense | reverse complement strand
ACCGGGCCACAGGGGGATTTAAGAGTGACCCCAGACCAACCTAAATTAATTTTCGCAAAGGCACACCTGGTTATCAAGAACCTAAAAAGGTTCTATGATAATTTCTAAAACATATTATACGAGGGGGGATTATAGAATAAAATTTAAATTAGGTAAAATTTAATTTTAAATTATAACGGGAGGGAAATTAATGTTTAAGAAAAGCATAGCATTATTAGTAATTCTCTTACTGGTTGTGGGAATGCTTGCAGGCTGCGGCAGCCAGCAGTCTTCCAATCAGAATCAACAGCAACAGCAGCAAACACAGCCAAAGGAAAAAGAATTGGTCTTTGCCATAGGTGCAGAAGTACCTAACCTGGATGCCCAGAAAGCCACCGATACTTATGCTATAATGGTTGGCAATGCGGTATTTGAAGGTTTGGTAAGGGTTTACGAGGGCAAGGTTTATCCCGGAATGGCCGAAAAATGGGAGGTTTCTGAAGATAAAACAACCTATACTTTCCATTTAAGGGATGCTAAATGGAGTGACGGTTCACCGGTTACCGCATACGATTTTGAATATGCGATCAAGAGACTCCTTGATCCAAAAACAGCCTCCGAATACGCTTTCCAGGGTTATTATATTGTAAACGGAGAGGAATACAATACCGGTAAAATAACGGATCCCAGCCAGATTGGCGTAAAAGCTCTTGACGATAAGACACTTCAGATAAAATTAAAGGTTCCGACGAAGTATTTCGAAAGCTTGCTGAGCTTCATATCCTTCTATCCTGTAAAGAAAGATTTTGTAGAAAAGATGGGTGAAAAATACGCTGCCGATGCGGATAAGATGCTCTACAACGGTCCCTTCATTCTGAAAGAATGGAAACACGAACAGGAATTAATCCTTGAAAAGAACCCCAATTACTGGAACAAAGATGCTATCAAGCTTGATAGAGTGAGAATTTTAGTAGTCACCGAGCAAAACACAGCCTATCAAATGTTTGAAAACGGAGAACTCGATTTCGTAGCAATTCCTCCGGATTTTGTACAAAAACTGAAAGATGAGGGCAAGGCTTTATTCTTCTACGATGGTGCCGAATTCTACTTCCAGTTTAACGTAAAAAGACCGGGCAAACCCTGGCTTGCCAATGAAAACTTCATAAGAGCCTTTGGCTTTGCAATAGACAGGGAAGATTGGATCAAAGCAGTGTTAGGTGGAGTATCCGATCCAGCAACAAGATACGTTCTGCCTCTCCTTTCCGGTGTGGAAAAGAAATTCGTAGAGGAATACCCCTATGAATTCTATCCCAGGAAGGCCGATCCGGCCAAAGCAAAAGAGTACCTGGATAAAGCTCTAAAAGAGCTCAAGATTAGCGATCCTTCAAAGATTAAGATAGAATTCTTAACCGATGACAGCTCCAGGGCAAAATTAATGGCAGAAACGATTCAGGATATGATTAAGAAGAACCTGGGTATAGAACTCGTAATTAAGCAGGTGCCCTTCAAACAGAGACTTGAGTTAATGAACAAATCTGACTACGATATAGTATTTGCCGGCTGGGGTCCCGACTACGATGACCCGATGACCTACATTGACCTCTGGGTAACCGGCGGCGGGCATAACAACACCGGCTGGAGCAACAAGCAGTACGACGAACTCGTAAAATTCGCAAAGACCACGACCGATTTCAAGAAACGCGCCGATGCTATGTTTGAAGCAGAAAAGCTGCTCCTTGAAAAAGGCCCCATCGTACCCGTTTACTTCAGGCAGAGGGCATGGACTAAGAAGGATTACGTGAAGGGCCTTGTAAGAAACTTCATAGGTCCCGACCCAGACTTCATTTATGCTGATGTAGAAGGCAAGAATTAAGTAGTTTCAAAGTTAAAAGATAAAAAGATAGGAGACGGAGGTATATGCATAAAAGCGTATACCTCCGTTTGTGATAATTGAAAATGTTCAATATAATAAAATATTAAAAAATAGAACAATAAATTATTCGGGGGTATTTAAATGGGCCGATATATATTAAACAGGTTTCTTGTTTCTCTGATAACCGCCTGGGTACTGGTTACAATAGTATTTTTCCTCGTGAGGCTCTTGCCCGGAGACCCCTTTTTGAGCGAGAAAATTACGCCCGAAATAAAACAAAATATGATGAAATACTACGGCTTTGATAAACCACTTCACATCCAGTATTTGAGGTATATTACTAATTTATTGAAGGGAGATCTGGGCTACTCGCTCAGGTACAAAAATAGGACTGTAAATGAAGTAATAAAGCAGGCTTTCCCTTATTCTGCCGATTTGGGAATAAGGGCTGTAATATTTGCATCGATTGTCGGGGTCACTCTGGGTATAATTGCAGCCTTAAACAGGAATAAGCCCTTTGATTATTTAAGTATGTTAATTGCAATTATAGGTATTTCCGTTCCTGGCTTTGTTATAGGTCCGCTTTTACAGTATTATTTTTCAATAAAATTAAAACTCTTACCGGTAGCTCAATGGAAGGGTTTTGCTTATACCATTATGCCTACAATTGCATTAAGCCTCGGGTCGCTGGCATTGATGGCAAGGCTTATGAGAGCGAGCATGCTGGATGTGGTGAACCAGGACTATATTAAAACTGCAAAATCAAAAGGACTTTCTCCGACTCAGATAGTCTGGAGACACCAGATTAGGAATGCTATTTTGCCGGTGGTAACCGTTTTGGGACCTGTAACCGCAACGCTTTTGACGGGTACTTTTGTTATAGAACAGATATTTGCCATACCCGGTTTGGGGAAATTCTATATCCTGGGTATACAGAACTTGGACTATTCCCTGGTGCTCGGCATGACTGTTTTTTACGGCCTGTTTTTAATCGCAGCTAACTTTGTAGTAGATATAATATACGGAATTATAGATCCGAGAATAAGGGTTACCGGAAAATAAGGAGGTGCCGAAAATGCAGAATAATACGGGAGAATTATCTCAGGAGCTTTTTACCCATGTGGGTAAAAACATCAGTGAGATGGAGGCAATAGTAAGGCCGAGCATAACTTACTGGCAGGATGCCTGGAGAAGGTTAAAGCAAAATAAGGTTGCCATGCTGGGGTTAATTATAATAATTTTATATACGGTTTTGGCAATAGTGGGACCCTTCATGACACCTTATGACTTCAGGACAACAAATCCTTCCGAAATAAACCAACCACCTTCCGCAAAACACTGGTTTGGTACCGACACCCTGGGAAGGGATTTATGGGAACGCACCTGGATGGGTGCCAGGGTATCTTTGATGATAGGGTTTGTGGCGGCTCTGTTAAATGCCTTTATTGGGGTTATAGTGGGTGGAATTTCGGGTTATTTCGGTGGAAAAGTTGATATGGTAATTATGAGATTTATTGATGTATTATATGCAATACCATACATGATAATAGTAATTTTAATGATGGTAGTATTAGGGCAGGGGATCATTCCTTTGATACTTGCTCTCGTAGTAGGCGGATGGCTGGGAATGGCAAGGCTTGTAAGAGGCCAGATTTTACAGCTTAAAGAACAGGAATTTGTGCTGGCTGCAAAGGTTTTAGGAGCAAGCCATACAAGGATAATATTCAGACATTTGATTCCGAATACCCTTGGAGTTATTCTGGTTAATCTTACCATGTCCGTGCCGGGAGCTATATTTTCAGAAGTATTTTTAAGTTTTATCGGTTTGGGTGTGGTTCCGCCTCAATCCAGCTGGGGACAGCTTGCGGCATATGGGGCACAGGCTTTTAGAATTTATCCCTATCAGCTTTTTATACCCGCATTTTTTATAAGCACCACCATGCTCTCCTTAAACCTTCTCGGCGACGGCTTAAGGGATGCATTAGACCCGAGACTGCGCAGTTAAAAGGAGGAAGTGCAAGAAATGGATAAGATATTGCAGGTAAGAGACCTGGAAGTTTCATTTAAAACTTATGCGGGTGAAGTAAAGGCTGTAAGAGGGGTAAGTTTCGATGTTAAAAAAGGGGAAACCCTTGCAATAGTTGGTGAATCGGGTTGCGGGAAAACCGTTACCGTACAGACCATCATGAGGCTAATACCCATGCCTCCCGGTATAATTAAGAAAGGTTCAATTCTTTTTGATGGGAAGGATATAACAAAGCTTTCCGAAAAAGAGATGGAAAGGGTTCGGGGCTCGGAAATGAGTATGGTATTTCAGGATCCCATGACTTCCTTGAACCCGACCATGAGAGTGGGCAATCAGATAGCGGAAAGCTTGATAAAACATCAAAAGATGAACCCAAGAGATGCAAAACAAAAAGCAATTGAAATGTTAAAAATGGTTGGAATTCCCAATGCCGAAAAAAGGGTTGATCAATATCCTCACGAATTTAGCGGTGGTATGAGGCAGAGAGCAATGATAGCAATTGCCCTTGCCTGCAACCCCAAACTTTTGATAGCCGATGAACCTACAACAGCTCTTGATGTTACCATTCAAGCTCAGATACTTGATCTGATGAGGGATTTACAGAAAAAATTAAATACTTCAATTATCATTATTACTCATAACCTGGGTGTTGTTGCAAACCTTGCCGATAAAGTGCTTGTTATGTATGCGGGTAAGGTTATAGAAAGAGGAAGTCTCAATGACATTTTCTACAATCCGCAGCATCCCTATACCTGGGGTTTGCTACTTTCCGTTCCCAGGCTGAATACAACTAAAGAAGAGAGACTTGCTTCCATTGATGGCACACCACCCGACCTATTTGCTCCTCCTGTCGGATGTGCCTTTGCAGCAAGGTGCGAATACGCGATGAAGGTGTGCTATGAAAAATATCCGCCGGATTTTGAAGTAAATGACGGACATCAAGTAGCGTGCTGGTTAAAACATCCGATGGCACCCAAGGTGATACCTCCTATCGGAAAAGGGGTGGCGGTAAATGAGTAATGGGAAAAATAATCTGGTAGAAATAAATAACTTAAAAAAATTCTTTAAAGTTGGCAAAAATGCCATCCTTAAGGCTGTGGATAATGTTAATTTGTTTATTGAAGAGGGAGAAACCCTTGGTCTTGTAGGGGAAAGCGGATGCGGGAAAACGACCCTGGGCAGGACCATAGTAAGGCTTTACGAACCAACCCAGGGGGAAGTGCTTTTTGAGGGGAAAAACGTTCATAAATTGACCGGTGCGGAATTAAAGAATTTCAACAGAAAGGCTCAAATGATCTTTCAAGATCCTTATGCTTCTTTAAATCCCAGAATGACCGTTGGTGATATCATAGGAGAAGGTATCGATATACACGGCCTTTACAGCGGAAAAGACAGGACAGAAAGGATCTACGAACTATTAAGGACAGTTGGCCTTAATAAGGAACACGCAAACCGTTTCCCTCATGAATTCTCCGGTGGACAGCGCCAGAGAATAGGAATTGCCCGTGCTCTGGCGGTAGAACCAAAATTTATAGTATGCGATGAGCCTATTTCCGCGTTGGACGTATCGATTCAGGCCCAGATAATTAATTTGCTAATGGACCTGCAGCAGAAAATGAAACTCACTTATCTTTTTATTGCACACGATCTATCGGTTGTAAGGTATGTTTCGGACAGAGTTGCGGTGATGTACCTTGGTATAGTGGTGGAGTTAACAAAATCGGAAGAGCTTTATAAAAATCCTCTACACCCGTATACTCAAGCATTACTGTCGGCAATTCCCGTACCGGATCCTGAAATTGAAAGGAGCAAAAAACGCATTCTACTTGAAGGGGACGTACCAAGCCCCATTAACCCTCCCCGGGGATGCCGTTTTGCTAAGAGGTGCCGGTTTGCCAAACCCATTTGTAAAGAAAACGATCCTGAATTCAAAGAAGTATCAAGCGGACACTTTGTCGCATGCCATTTATATTAAATAAAAAAGAGAGCAAAAACTTGCTCTCTTTTTTATTATCTATTTTTAATTTACCTATTCTTTATCATAAAATCCATTTTCCGATCTTATCCATTCTTCATTTTTAAAAGAATTGTCCTCCATGAAAAATCTTTTTCTATCAATAGCTGCGATAATGTTATCCCTTGCTTTTGGAAATATGGATTCGAATCGATCTATTAATTTTTTCATTTCTTCTCTGTAAGTTTTACCCGTTGCCGGGCATGAGGATTCAATTACCGGAAGATTCTGCGATTTGACGATGGATTTTAACGTTTGCTCTTTAAGGTAAATTAAGGGTCTAATTAAAGTAACATTTTTTCTTGAAAGATAGGTTTTTGGCTCAAAGGTGGAAAACCTGCCGGTAAAAATTAAATTTAAAAGAAGAGTTTCGGAGGCATCATCTGCATGATGGGCAAGGGCTACCTTATTGCACCCGAGCTCCACAGCCGCACTGTCTAAAGCGCCCCTTCTCATTTTGGAGCACAAAGAGCATGGATTTTTTTCCTTTCGGATTTCAAAGACAATTTTTCCAATTTCTGAAGGAACTATATGCAAAGGGATATTAATTTTTTCACAAAATTCTTTTAAAGGTGCATAATCCATTCCAAAACCTAAGTCTACGGAAATGGCAACTATATCGAAATTCAGAGGCGAATTTTTCCTAACCAGGTCAAGAATATATAGTAGCGCTGTTGAATCCTTTCCGCCGGAGACTCCTACGGCAATTTTGTCATTATTTTCTATCATATTGTAATTTATAATAGCTTTTTTGACCTTTGTTAAAAACCATTTGCCAAAGTTTTTATTCATTGCCTGCCTCCATTTTTTAAATTGTCGTTAATTTTTCTATTACTTCAAGGGTGTATAATATATCTTCTTTACTGATACCGTAGTGAGTAACGAATCTGACATAAGAATTATTCGAGCCGTTTACTTTAATTCCATTTTTTAAAAGCATTTTAGAAAATTCATTTCCGTTCATTTTTAAACCCGATATATCGCAGATCACTATGTTGGTCTGAACGGTGTTTAAATCCAATGCTATTGCCGGAATCTTTGCCAGACCTTCGGCAAGAATCCGCGCGTTTTCGTGGTCTTCCTTTAGCCTTTTTGTCATCTTTTCTAAAGCAATTATGCCGCAGGCTGCAAGAAAGCCTGCCTGTCGCAGTCCACCTCCCAGCATTTTTCTGAACTTCCGTGCTTTATCTATAAATTTTTTTGTACCCACGAGCATCGAACCTACAGGAGCGCATAATCCTTTTGAAAGACAAAACATTATACTATCGGCGTACTTTGCAATTTCTTTAACATCCACCCCAAGATAAGTAGCCGCATTGAAAATTCTCGCCCCGTCCATATGTACCGGGATGCCGTATTTTTCGGCAACTTCTTTTGTCTTTTTTAATAAATTTAAGGGCATTACCGTACCCCCAGCCCGGTTGTGGGTGTTTTCAATACAAATCAAAGAAGTGCGGGGGTAGTGAATGTTTTCTTCCCTTATGGATGCTTCGATATCTTCTGGAGACATAAAACCGTATTTACCGTAAATTGTTTTAGCCTGAACTCCCGAAAGTCTCCCAATTCCACCAACTTCATAGGTAATTATGTGACTGCGTTCTTCCAGAATAATTTCATCTCCAGGCTGGGTATGGGTCATTACTGCTATTTGATTGCCCTGGGTACCGCTTGTCACAAATAGGGCAGCTTCTTTTCCCATAATTTCAGCCGCCATTTCTTCTAATCTGTTTACCGTGGGGTCTTCACCGTATACATCATCTCCTACCTCAGCCTTATACATAGCTTCGCGCATTTCAGGAGTGGGGAGAGTAACCGTATCGCTTCTTAAGTCTATGAAACTCATAAAAATTTCCTCCCATTACAGTATATATAATAATTTTTTTATCATGATATAATTATAAGTTAAAAAGGAGAGGAAAAAAAGATAAAATATAAGTAAAAGAAAGTTATGGCAGGGGGTAAACATGAAAAAGACGGTATACGCAAGAATTTACGGGATAGTTCAGGGAGTGGGACTAAGGTATTCCGTATTGATGAAAGCTAAGGAATTGGGACTGAAAGGTTATGTAAAAAATATGCCGGATTTTAGCGTGGAATTGGAAGTGGAAGGTGATGGGGATAAAATAGACACATTACTTAATTTTATTAAAAACGGTGTAAGATGGGCAAAAGTGGAACGAATAGATACGAAAATACAGGATTATCAAAACAAGTATGAAGATTTTAATATTGTGCATTAAAGAAGGGAAAGGTTTATGGATATTCAATCTTCCATTTTTGATAATAATAAAAAAATTAATATCCCATTGGCAGAAAGAATGCGTCCAAGAGATTTTGATGAATTTACAGGTCAGGAGCACCTTCTTTCGGAAAAGGGACTTTTAAGGCAACTTATCGAAAGCAAAAATATTCCCTCGATGGTTTTTTGGGGACCACCGGGTGTGGGAAAAACTACCCTTGCAATGATTATTTCAAAAAAGGTGGATGCTAAGTTTTTAAATTTCAGTGCGGTGATGTCTGGAATAGGGGAAATAAAAGAAGTTATGAAGGAAGCCCAGGAAAATAAAAGATTCGGTGTAAGAACCATCTTATTTGTGGATGAAATACATCGGTTCAATAAGGCCCAGCAGGATGCATTTTTACCCTATGTGGAAAGAGGGGACATTATTTTAATTGGAGCTACCACCGAAAATCCTTCCTTTGAGCTTAATTCCGCATTACTGTCCCGTTTGAAAGTATTAGTATTGAATCCTTTAAAAGAAGAGGATATCGTAAAAATATTAAAAAAGGCGTTAAGGGATGAGGAGCGGGGCCTGGGGAGGTACAAAATAAAGCTAAAAGAGGATCTCCTTTACAGGATTGCAAGTTTCTCCAATGGAGATGCCAGGGTTGCGTTGAATACCTTGGAACTTGCTTTTTTAAAGGCTGCGATAGCGGATGACGGAACTTATAATATTACCCTTAAAGAAATTGAAGATGCCCTTCAAAAGAAGGTTTTGCTTTACGATAAAAAAGGCGAAGAGCATTATAACTTGATTTCCACCCTTCATAAGTCTATCCGAAACAGCGATGTAGATGCAACGCTTTACTGGCTTGCCCGAATGATAGAATCGGGCGAAGATCCACTTTATATAGCGCGAAGGTTGATAAGGGTGGCTTCGGAGGACGTAGGTCTTGCGGATCCGGAAGCTTTGCTAATCACAGTTTCAGCTTTTCAGGCAGTTCAATTTGTTGGATTGCCGGAAGCAGCGTTGAATCTTGCTCAAGCAGCGGTATATTTAGCCCTTTGCCCAAAATCTAATGCCCTTTATACTGCATATAATAAGGCAAGAGAGGATGCGATAAATTACTTAGCAGAGCCGGTTCCATTACATCTGAGGAATGCGCCTACACCTTTAATGGAAGAACTGGGATACGGTAAGGGTTATAAATACGCTCATGACTATAAAGAAAAGGTAGCGGATATGGAATGTTTACCCGAAAATCTAAAAGGAGCAAGGTATTATTTCCCAACGGACCAGGGAAAGGAAAAGTTTTATGCAGAAAGGTTGAAAGAAATCGAAAATCTGAAGAAAAAATAAAAAAATTAAAAATAATTTAAAGGAATATTATGGTATAATAAAATATATAAGAAATAAAAATTACAAAGGAGGCAAGACCATGGTAGATGGTAGAACATCTATAAGTGAATCAGTGTTTTTTGAAATTGCGAAGGAAGCCATGCATAAAGTGGAAGATGTGATAAGAGAGGAAAAGAAATGGACTTTTTCGGGTATTACCAAAGCTTTTACCGAAAGATTTGCTCCTCAGATAAAGGTTAAAAAACGGGATCCCGTGGATGCTGAGGACAATATAGGGACGGTTTCTTTTGAAGTAAATCTTAGCGTAATTTATGGGGTGAAAATTCCTGAGGTGGCACAAAAGGTCAGAGAAAAGATTATAAGTGAAGTTGAGACCTTAACGGGATACAAAGTGGAAAAGGTGGATATTTCCATAGACAAGATTATTAAGCTGGAAGACATTCAGGAAGAAAAAAAGGAGGCCTAAAAGGCCTTCTTTTTTTCTTAATCTTTGAATTTTCGCATTAAAAGTTATAATATAAATGAAAAGTAGTAATTAAACAATATATTAATGAGGTGAATTGAATGAAGAATAAGATGGAGTTATATGAAACCTTGAACAGAATAAATAATAAAGGATACAAAGCTTACAAGGATATTGAAGGGGTATACGATTTTGGACAATTTACACTTTTTATAGACCATGTTCAGTCCGACCCCTTTGCACCTCCTTCCCGTGTCAGGGTAAGGGTTAGCATGAAAGAATCGGGCTTTGAGGGGAAGCTATTTTCTACAAAAGAGCGCAAAATAGCTTTTGAAGATTACATATCAAGAAAGATATATGGGGAAATATTGAAATTACCGAAGCTCAAGGGAACGGGTAATAGTGGAGTTATATTTATTGACTGCGGAGGGCAGGAAATCCTTGAGAGAACTTCAGTAAAAATAGACAATGATTTCGTCGAGGCAAGGATAAGCATAGGCCTTCCGGCATTCGGTCGAAAAATTAATTCTAAATCCGCAGAACGAATTTTCTTTGAATTTTTACCGATATTGGTAAAAAGGGCTCTTACCTATGAAAATTACGATAAAAAAGAAGCCGAAAAATGGGTGAAACTTTATGAGGATCAAGAATATATAAGAAAAATTCTTTTGGATATCGGATTGATAGCTTTTATAAAAGACGGCTCTATTTTGCCACGGGAAAGCGGAATAAGCGATAAACCCTTAAAAAAGGGCAAGGTCATCCCTTTTATATCACCGGAAAGTTTGAGGGTTGAAATTGAACTGCCCAATAACGGGAAAATTACCGGAATGGGTATAAAAAAAGGTGTTACTCTTATTGTAGGCGGAGGGTATCATGGCAAAACCACCCTTTTGAAAGCCCTTGAAAGGGGAGTTTATAATCATATTCCGGGGGACGGCAGGGAATTTGTCATTACGGTGAAAGATGCGGTAAAAATACGAGCGGAAGACGGAAGGAGGGTGGAAAAAGTAGATATTAGCCCCTTTATTGCAAACCTTCCCGACGGTCAGGATACCAAGAGGTTTTCAACAGAAAATGCCAGCGGAAGCACATCCCAGGCAGCAAATATTATGGAAGCGGTAGAAATTGGAACGAGCCTTCTTTTACTGGATGAGGATACCTGTGCTACAAATTTTATGATAAGGGATGCAAGGATGCAAAAACTCGTGGCAAAAGAAAAAGAGCCTATTACGCCCTTCATAGACAGAGTAAGACAAATTTACGAAGAAATGGGTATTTCTACAATTCTTGTTATGGGGGGAAGCGGCGATTACTTTGATGTGGCCGACTGCGTTATAAAAATGCAGGATTACAGGCCTTACGATGTAACGGAGGAGGCAAGAAAAATAGCTTTTCAATTAAAGACTGACCGCAGGGTAGAAAGAGCGGAGGGTCCCATTACTGTGACCCCAAGAGTCATTATGAAAGAGGGTTTAGAGCTAAGGGGTAAAGAAAAAATAAAATCCAGGGACGTGGATACCCTGCAGTACGGTGGAGAATTCATAGAGCTTGATTACGTGGAACAGCTGGTGGACCGCAGTCAAACCAGTGCCGTTGGTGAAATCATAAGGTACGCTGTGAAAAAATACGTTGACGGTAAAAGAACGCTAAAGGAAATCGTGGAAATGGTCTTTGAAGATATAGAAAAGTACGGCCTTGACATAATTTCTCCCTTTTACGGGAAGCACCCGGGAAACTAAGCACTACCCAGGCCCCAGGAAGTAGCGGCGGGATTAAACAGGTACCGGGGATTAAAGGTGAAGTAAATTTGTATATTTTAAATAAAACTTATTCTGGTCGTTACAATTTAGGTATCCAAGAACCTAGTTATTAGTTGACTATAATTATACAAGCTGTATAATTATTAAATTACCCATTAAAAAGGGCAATTTTATTATAATTAATAAAATGAAAAAGTGGCTTAAATATTTAATAAAGGCCGGGAATATCGGGGAATATATTAGCATTGTTGTCACCTATACATGAAGGAAAATACAGGCAAAGGTGCATAGTTTGGTGTTATCATTAAAGATAAGAGATTGCTTACAAATAAAATTGGAGGAGATGTAATGAAAATAATAAATCTCGTAACTACTGCAAGGACCCAAATTGTGGATATAACCTCAGAGATAAAAAAAGCCGTATCGGAATCCGGGGTAATGGACGGGCTTTGCTTTGTTTTCATACCTCATACCACTGCGGGAGTAACGATAAACGAAAATGCCGACGAAGATGTAAAAATCGATATTATTAATACCCTGAATAAGTTAATACCTCAAAGAGGAGACTACAGGCACGCGGAAGGAAACTCGGATGCTCATTTAAAAGCATCGCTCATTGGGAGTTCCGTGATGCTTGCGATAGAAAAGGGCGAACTTGTTTTGGGAACCTGGCAGGGGATATTTTTCTGCGAATTTGATGGACCAAGGCAAAGGAAGGTTTTTGTTAAGTGCGTGAATTCAGAATAAGAATATCAAACTTCCCATATTCTAACTTGACACGGAAAGGTAATGAAGCTAAAATTTATATAAACAACTGAATAAAAAGAGGCATTGAAGGAGAGGAGTAAAAAGTTTTTCCTTAAAAGAGAGGAAGGCATCTTTGGTGAAAGCCTTCTTAAGGAAAGCTTTTGAAGGTCGCTCCGGAGCTTTCCCGGCGAAAAAGTAGCCGGGAACGGATAAAACCGTTAATTTCATGAGTGCCCGAATAAAATTTTTTTATTCGGGAATTAAGGTGGTACCGCGAAAAAAGCCTTTCGCCCTTTATAGGGTGAGAGGCTTTTAATTTTTTACACTTTGTTACGGAAATTTATAAAGAAAAATGTTTTAAGTTTAAAAAAATGAATTTTTGGAGGAGGTTTTACAAATGACGGTAAATTTACCTTCGGTGTACGATCCTAAAAATGTGGAGGAAAAATGGTATAAATACTGGGAAGAAAATGACCTTTTTAGAGCAAAAATTGATAAAAGAAAAAAACCTTTTACAATAGTTATTCCACCGCCCAATGTTACTGGTAATCTTCATATGGGACATGCTCTTAATAATACCCTTCAGGATATATTAATTAGATTTAAAAGGATGCAGCAAATTCCCACGTTATGGCTTCCCGGGACGGACCATGCCGGCATAGCTACTGAGGCGAAGGTTAAGGAACAATTAGCCCAGGAAGGACTTTCAAAATACGACCTGGGCAGGGAAAAATTCTTAGAACGGGTATGGGCATGGAAAGAAAAATACGGCGGCACCATAGTAAATCAGCTCAAAAAATTGGGTGCTTCCTGCGATTGGTCGAGATTTAGATTTACTCTTGATGAGGGTTTAAGTAAAGCGGTGAGGGAAGTATTTGTAAGTTTATACGAAAAAGGGCTGATTTACAGGGGAGACTATATTATTAACTGGTGTCCTACCTGTAAAACAACGCTTTCGGACATAGAAGTGGAATACGAGGAACATCAGGGTAAGCTGTATTATATTAAATATCCGTTTAAAAATGGAAAGGGCTTTATCCAAATTGCTACAACAAGACCAGAGACAATGCTCGGTGATGTAGCGGTAGCAGTAAATCCGGGAGATGAAAGGTATAAACATTTAATAGGAGAAACAGTGATTCTTCCAATCATGGAAAGGGAAATACCAATAATTGCCGATGAATATGTGGATATGGAATTTGGTACCGGTGCTGTTAAAATTACTCCCGGTCACGATCCGAATGATTTTGAAATTGGCTTAAGGCATAAACTGCCCGTTGTCAAAGTTATGAATGAAGAGGGCATGATGAATGAGAACGCAGGAAAGTATGCAGGTCTTGACAGATATGAAGCAAGAAAATTAATAGTGGAAGAACTTAAAGCGAAGGACTTGCTTGTTAAAATCGATGATTTAAATCACAGCATAGGGCACTGTTACCGCTGCGATACAGTGGTGGAACCTATGGTTTCAAAACAGTGGTTCGTAAAAATGAAGCCTCTGGCAGAACCTGCAATTCAGGTGGTAAAAGATGGAAAGGTAAAATTTGTGCCTGAAAGGTTTACAAAAATTTATGTAAACTGGCTGGAAAACATACATGACTGGTGTATTTCAAGGCAACTCTGGTGGGGCCATAGAATTCCCGCATGGTACTGTAAGGATTGCAACGAGATGACCGTATCAAGGGAAGACCTTAAGGAATGTCCGAAATGTAAAAGCAAAAATTTAGAACAGGATCCGGATGTTTTGGATACGTGGTTTAGCTCTGCCTTATGGCCCTTTTCTACCCTCGGATGGCCTGAAAAAACTGAGGACCTGGAGTATTTCTACCCGACTTCGGTTTTAGTAACGGGATACGATATAATTTTCTTCTGGGTAGCGAGGATGATCTTTTCGGCAATGGAGTTTATGAAGAAGGAACCTTTTGAATACGTAGTAATAACGGGGCTTGTAAGGGATGCTTTGGGGAGAAAAATGAGTAAATCCCTGGGGAACGGCATAGACCCGTTGGAGGTAATCGAAAAATATGGTGCGGATACATTAAGGTTTTCATTGAGTACCGGAAATACCCCCGGCAATGACATGAAATTTTACTGGGAAAAAGTTGAACACAGCAGGAATTTTGCCAATAAAATCTGGAATGCTTCCCGCTTTGTGCTGATGAATCTGGAAGGCTATGTTCCCGAAAAGATTGAAATTGAAAAATTATCATTAAAGGACCGCTGGATACTGGCAAGATTGAACAATGTAATCGGAGAAGTAACCGATTTTCTGGAAAAATTTGAAATAGGCATTGCGGCTTCTAAAATTTACGACTTTTTCTGGAGTGAGTTTTGCGATTGGTATATAGAAATGGCAAAAATAGATCTCAGCGGTGAAAAAAAAGAGACGAAAAATATTACGAAAGGTGTACTTTATACCGTCCTGGAAAATTCTCTTAAACTCTTGCATCCGTTTATGCCTTTTATCACCGAAGAAATCTGGCAACAGTTGCACCATGAAGGTAAAAGTTTAATGGTATCCGAGTGGCCGAAGGTAAATCCCGCTTACAATTTTGATGATATAGAAAAAATGGAAGTTTTAATGGAGGCAATAAGAGGAATTCGTAATATACGGGCGGAAATGAATGTGCCGCCTTCCAAAAAAGCGGGAATTTTGATTAAAGCCACGCAAAAGGATATAGAAGGGTTATTCCGGGATAATATGGATATCATATATTTCCTTGCAAAGGTAGACAAAGCCGAATTTATAGAAAAAGAAGTTTTCCCGAAAAAAGCTATGAGCACGGTGGTAAAGGGAGCTGAAATTTACGTACCGGTGGAAGGTTTAATAGATGTAGATCTGGAAATAGAAAGATTAAGGAAAGAAAGGGAAGAATTAAGGGAGGAGCTGGAAAGGGCGGAAAGAAAACTGGGCAATGAAAACTTCGTAAATAAGGCTCCGAGGGAAGTAGTTGAAAAAGAGAGGTTAAAAGCCGAAGAATATAAGGATAAGATAAGCAAGATAGAAAAAAGGCTTTTACTTTTACAAAGTGAATGAGAAAGGGGCTTATTGTATGTGGACCGTTGAGGATGTACTTTTGAAAATTCACGGTATGCAAAGGTTTGGTATTAAGCCGGGACTTTTCAGAATAAAAAAGCTTTTGGAGATTCTGGGTAATCCCCAGGAGGATATAAAGGTAATTCATATTGCTGGCACCAATGGGAAAGGGTCCACATCTTCCATGATCGATTCTATTTTGAGAGCTCACGGGTACAGGGTGGGGCTTTATACCTCACCCTACCTGGAAGTCTTTAATGAGAGAATAAGATTAAACGGAGAAAACATTGCCGATGAAGACCTGGTGCAGCATGCAGTAGAAGTTTTTAAAGCCCTGGACGTGATGGAACAACAGGGTATTGAGCCGCCTACGGAATTTGAAGTAGTTACAGCTTTAGCTTTTTCTTACTACAAAGATAAAGATGTTGACTTTCTCGTGCTCGAAGTGGGAATGGGAGGAAGACTGGATGCTACCAATGTGGTAGTTCCCCTCGTGAGCGTGATAACCCCGATCAGCTTTGACCATAAGGAATACTTAGGAAATACCTTAGAAGAAATCGCCAGGGAAAAGTGCGGTATTATAAAGAAAAAAGTTCCTGTAGTAACTTCCCTGCAGGTAGATGAAGCCATGAAAGTTATTGAAGAAACATGTAAAGAGACGGATTCAAAACTGTACAAAGTAGGGGAACAAATAAAGTATAAACTTTTAAATGATGATCTATCAGGACAAACCTTTGAACTATGCTCGATAAAAAATTATTACGAAAACCTAAAAATTACCCTTTTGGGCCGGCATCAACTTTCAAATGCTTCAACAGCAGTAGGTGCGGTGGAAGTTCTCAGCGATTATGGTATTCCCGTTATTAAAGAAAAGGTGGCAGCGGGTTTATATAATGCCAAATGGGCGGGAAGATTTGAGATATTGAAAGAAAAACCTTATGTGATTATAGATGGAGCTCATAATGAAGCAGGTTGCGAGGTGCTAAAAAAGTCGGTATTAAACTATTTTAGCGGCAAAAGAAAAATTTTCGTTCTGGGAATTTTGAAGGATAAAGATTATATTAATATGCTTAGAATACTTGTACCCATTGCAGATATGATAATTACCACAAAACCCGAAAGCCCAAGAGCTTTAACTTCAAAAGAGCTGAAAGAAGCAGTTGAAGGACTTTCTTCAGAAAATATTCCTGTTATCAACGAAGATAATATAGAAAAAGCAATAGAAATAGCATTAAACTGTGCAAAAGAAGACGATGTCGTAATTTTTGCCGGTTCATTGTATATGATTGGAAAAGTAAGAGGATTGCTGAAAAAGTAATTTTTTTCACAAATATATTTTTTTAAATTTATTTTTTGATATAATATATTTATATAATGCAATTATTTAATTTTTTTTTGTAAGGGGAGTGATTTAAACGAACAAGATAAAAGCTGCAATCCTTATTTTTTTTGTGATGATTTTTTTAACATCATGCGGAAAAAAGGAAGAAGCGTCACCGGTTACCAAGACAAACTTTTTGCTGGATACTCTTATTCAGATAACTGCTTACGGGGATAATGCTGAAAGCGCAATTAATAGCGCTTTCGATAGAATTGCCGAAATTCACAATAAAATGAATGTCAATGACGAAGAAAGCGAAATTAGCAGTATAAATAAATTAGCGGGGAGGGGTTTTGCAAAAGTAAGCCAGGATACTTTTTATGTAATTCAAAAGGGGCTTTATTACTCTTCTTTATCGCACGGGAAATTTGATATAACCATCGGACCTTTAGTTAAATTATGGGGAATTGGAACGGAAAGAGCCAGGGTACCAGATAAAAACGTGATTGAAAGCGTTCTACCGTTGATTAATTATCAGGATGTGATAATAGACCAGGAGAAAAAAGAAGTGATGTTAAAAAGGGAGAAAATGGCGTTAGATTTGGGTGCAATCGCAAAAGGTTATGCAGCTGACGAAGTAATGCGGATCTTAAAGGAGAATGGGATTAAAAGTGCAGTTGCGGACTTGGGCGGAAATATATACGTTCTGGGAACAAAGCCCAATGGGAAATCGTGGAGAATAGGTATACAAAACCCTTTTAAACAAAGAGGTATTACTTTTGCGACCATAGAGGTAAAGGATAAAACGATAGTAACCTCCGGAACTTATGAAAGGTTTTTTGTTGAGAATGGGAAAAAGTATCATCATATTCTGGATACAAAAAATGGGTACCCGGTGGAAAACGGTCTGGTAAGCGTGACCATAATTGGCGATACTTCCATCGATTGTGATGCCCTTTCCACTACCACTTTTGCCTTAGGTTTAAAGGAAGGCATGAAGCTAATTGAAAATATAAAAGGTTATGAAGCAATTTTTGTTACTCAGGATAAAAAGGTTTACGTAACTTCAGGAGTAAATAATTATAATTTTACCATTACCGATGAAGAATTTAAGCTGGAAAATTTATAATTAAATAAAAATTTGAATAATTCATAACAGGAAATAATTTGCAAATAAAATATTGTTAAAAAATTAACAATATATTAAAACATTGTGATAATTTTCGCTTTTTGTATTGTAAAAAGTTATTTACTATGATAAAATAAAAGCAAGGAGTGATAATTTTTGTTTAAAAAATTTAAAATTCCCGATGCTACCATAGGAAGACTGACGGCTTACTCAAGGTTCTTAAAAGAAGCCGAGGAGAAGGGAATTTCTACGGTTTCTTCTCAAAATATTGCCGAAGCAACGGGCGTAACTCCTGCCCAGGTAAGAAAAGATTTGGCTTACTTTGGAGAATTTGGAACCAGGGGAGTGGGATATAACCCCAAAGAATTATACAATTATATCATGAAGATACTGGGTCTTGACAAAAAGTGGAATGTTGCAATTTTTGGTGCGGGCAATTTGGGAACTGCTCTTTCCCAGTACCGGGGTTTTTTAGAAAGAGGTTTTGAAATAGTTTGTATGTTCGATACCGACCCGGAAAAAGTTGGCAAAAAATTAAACGCTATTGATATCTTTCATTTAGATGAGTTGAAAGAAAAAGCAAAGGAACTTAATATTGAACTGGCAATAGTTGCTGTTCCGGCTCAGGCAGCTCAGGAAGTTGTTAATATGATTGTAGAGGCCGGTATTAGAGGTATAATAAATTTTGCACCTGTAAATATTTTCGTTCCCGATAATATAGTTTTAAGAAGGGTTGACCTTGCATCCCAATTAGAATACCTTACCTATTACTTAGGTGAAAATAGATGAAATTAGAAGAAATAAAAAATATTTTGAAAGCAGAGATCTTGTTAGGTGAAAATCTGGATCTGGAAATAGAAAATGCTTGTGGCGCAGAATTGATAAGCGACATACTTTCGGATAACAAAAAGAATGCCGTTTTATTGACCGGTTTAACCCATAATCAAATAGTTAAAACCGCCTTTATGTCGGATTTTAAAGCCATTATTTTTGTAAGAGGTAAAATGCCCGGGCGGGAAGTTATAGATTTAGCCAGGGAATATGGGCTTATTCTTTTGCGCACTTTGTATCCACTTTACGAAAGCTGCGGACTTCTTTTCGAAGCAGGTTTAAAAGGAGATATAAAAAATAAATATGAATTTAAAGAAGCGGAAGAAAAGGACCTTGCTCGGGCTATGGAACTTTCTTACGACGTGTTAGGTGGAGATTTTAACACGGCGGGGAGAGCTACCGAACAGGCCAAGAAGATCTTCAGGCAAATAGGAATAGATCCTTCGATATTAAGAAGGGTGTCTATTGCAGCCTATGAAGCAGAGATGAATATTGTCATTCATGCCTACAAAGGTAAAATTACCTTTAATTTGACTCCTAAGTTTATTGAAATTATTGCGGAAGATGAGGGGCCGGGTATACCGGATATAGATTTGGCTATGCAGGAGGGTTATTCCACAGCTCCGGCTTACATCCGAGAGATGGGCTTTGGAGCGGGAATGGGCCTTCCTAATATGAAAAAATTTTCAGATAAATTTGAAATAACTTCTGTTGTCGGAAAAGGGACAAAAGTGAGAATGATAATTTATTTACAAAATTATGGATAAAATTCTCTATTAGCCCTAAGGCTTTTAAGGAAAGCTGGTGGAATTTTTGACGGGATACTACCATTCCGTTACTCTCGATATATCGAAATGTAAGGGATGTACCAATTGCATAAAAGGATGCCCGACAGAGGCAATTAGGGTGCGCAACGGAAAGGCACAGATTTTACAGGATAAATGTATTGACTGTGGAGAATGTATAAGGATATGTCCGAATCAAGCCAAATATGCGGTTTACGATAGTCTTGAAAAATTAAAAGAGTTTAAGTTTAAAATCGCACTTCCCGCACCCAGTTTATTTGCCCAGTTTAAAGAAAACGTCTCTAAGGAACAAATATTAAATGCTCTTTACAAGGCAGGTTTTGATGAGGTATACGAGGTAGCCTTAGCTGCTGAGGAAGTTTCCATTGCGATTCGCGAATATATAAAAAATAGCTCGATAAGGCCTTTAATTTCTTCTTCCTGTCCTGCCGTACTCAGGTTAATACGCGTCAGGTTTCCTGCTCTGATTGAAAACATAATTCCTGTAAAATCACCTATGGAAATTGCGGCAAAAAGGGCAAAGGAAATCGTATCAGCAAAATTAGGTATTCCTGATATGGATATTGGCACGGTATTTTTAAGCCCATGCCCTGCAAAAGTTACGGCAGTAAAACAGCCCATCGGTACATTAAAATCCTATGTGGATGCCGTCGTTCCTGTAAATGTAATTTACGGAGAGATTTTAAAAAATCTTGGCAAAGGTAGTTACCAAACGATTTTTAAAAGAGCCAATGGTCTTGGAGTTGGATGGGGCAGATCGGGCGGTGAAAATCTGGCTATAGGATGGGGGAATAATTTATCAGTAGATGGAATACACAATTGTATTGAGGTTTTAGAGGAGATCGAGATGGGCAAACTTTCAGATATAGACTATGTAGAGTTACAGGCATGCAATGGAGGATGTATAGGTGGAGCGTTAATGGTTGAAAATAGATTCGTCGCCCGGGTAAAACTCAGAAGGATGTCAGAAAAATTAGGAAACAATCCTAATTTTGATGAAAATGAAATAAAAATATCCATAAAAAATGCGTTTTACAATATGGAAGGACCTATTACTGGAGAAGTTAACTACGGCTTGGATGGTAATATTGCAAAAGCTATAGAAAAGATGGAGCTTTTGGAAAAAACCCTGAAAGGTCTTCCCGGACTCGACTGTGGAAGCTGTGGAAGCCCGAACTGTCGTGCTTTAGCTGAGGATATAGTTCTTGGAAGAGCCAATGAAACGGACTGCGTATTTAAATTAAGGGATAGAGTTAGACAGTTAGCCAAAGAAGTGCTGGACCTCTCGCAAAAATTACCTCCCACCATGGATACGGATGGAGGTGAAAATAATGAAACTGGTTGAATTGGTTGAAAAACTGGGTTTAAAGGTTCTAACCGAGGGGGTAAACCTGAATAAAAATGTTGAAGGAGGATATTCCGGGGACCTTCTTAGCTGGGTTATGGCTCATGCAAAGGAAAATCAGGTATGGATTACCATTCAAAGCCATCAAAATATTGTGGCAATAGCTTCCCTGCTGGGTCTATCCGGAATTATTATTGCGGAAGAAGTTCCGGTAGATGAAAATACCCTGAAAAAGGCAAAGGAAGAAAATATTCCCATTTTGTCTTCGAACAAATCCTCTTTTGAATTATGCGGTATACTGTATAATTTATTATACGGGAGTAATTTTCAATGAAAGAATTTGCAGCAGACCTGCATATTCACAGCTGCTTATCTCCCTGCGCTTCTGAGGAAATGATTCCTCCTAATGTGATAAATATGGCAAAATTGATGGGTGTTAACATAATAAGTGTATGTGATCACAATTGCGCAAAAAACGTTGAAGCTTTCATAAAGGCTTCGGGCAAAGAAATACTTGTTATTCCTGGCATGGAAGTTCAAACAATGGAGGAAGTTCATGTTCTGTGCTATTTCAGAGATATTAATAACATGCGGGTATTTGAAAACTATATTTACAGAGGCATTCCGGATATTAAAAATATACCGGAGCTTTTTGGAAACCAGCATATAGTAGATGAAAAGGGAGATACCGTCGGGATAGAGGAAAGAATGTTATCGCTTTCGGTAAAATACTCTATCAACGAAATTTTCAGGAAGGTAAAGGATTTAGGTGGACTTTTTGTTCCTGCCCATATTGATAGAAAAAGTTACAGCATTATATCAAACCTGGGATTTATTCCGGAGGATATTAACCCTGATGCGCTGGAAGTTTCAAAAAGCGCACTTAAGGAGAGGAATTTAATTGATGTACCAATGGATATTATAAAAATTTATTCTTCCGATGCTCATAATTTGCTGGGGCTGGCTTTTCCTCCCAATACGTTTTTTATAATGGAGGATTTAACAATAGATGAATTTTTTAGATGCATAAAGGGCGAGGGCGGAAGGAGGGTTGTAATAAGGGAATAGTTTTTTTATCGAAATTTTTGTGAAAAGAATTACTTTAACAAAAAATTAACAATTGATACCCGGGACTTATTTAAATTTTAAATTCAAATTTAGAAAATAAAGGAGTGATTTTCTTGGAAACCAATATCAAAATAACCGACTACGAAGAAAAACTTAAAAAAATCGATGAAATGCTTGAAAAATATAAAGGCCAAAAGGGAGCGCTTTTGCAGGCGCTTCAGGAAGCACAAGGGATAATGGGTTATTTACCCTTAGACGTTCAAAAGAAAGTGGCGGAAAGTTTAAATGTAACATTGAGTGAGGTTTACAGCACGATTACTTTTTACTCCTTTTTCAACCTCAAACCAAGAGGCAAGTATCAGATAAGAGTATGCCTGGGAACCGCTTGTTATGTAAAAGGTGCGAATAAAGTACTAGAAAGGTTTGAACAGGAACTGGGCATCAAAGTAGGGGATACAACTGACGATATCAAATTTTCGCTCGATGCTTGCCGCTGTGTGGGTGCTTGCGGGCTTGCTCCTACCGTAATAATCAATGAAGATGTATACGGGAGACTTACTCCAGACAAGGTTCCCGAAATACTGAAAAAATACGAATAGGTTATGAAGGAACTGTCTTTGCATATCTTAGACATTGTGGAAAATTCAATAAATGCAGGGGCTACCCGGGTGAAAATATCAATAAAAGAAGAAAGCAAAAGGAATTTGATGACGATTACAATAGCCGACAACGGAAAAGGCATGGATGAAGATACGCTTAAAAAAGTGGTAGACCCTTTCTTCACTACCAGGACAACGAGGAGGGTAGGATTGGGGATCCCTCTTTTTGCCCAGGCTGCAAAAATGGCGGGAGGAGATTTGAAGATCACTTCAAAAATAGGTATGGGGACGAAGGTTGAGGCTACTTTCATAAAAAACCATATTGATTTGCAGCCTTTGGGGAATATGGCAGATACCCTGGTTACATTGTGTGCCCTTTATCCCCATGTGGAGTTTATATATGAGCATTCGGTAGATGACAAAATTTTTATTTTTGATACCGGGGAAGTAAAAAAACGATTAAAAGATGTTCCGATAAATCATCCTTTGGTCCTTGAGTTTATAAAGGATTATGTGGATAGCAACTTAAAAAGTATTTTGGAGGTGTAAAAAATGGGTGTAATAAAATCTCTTGAAGAATTAGAAAAAATACGTGAACAGGCAAAAGACCTTATAAACCTGAGAAAGGACAATGAAAATAAAACCCGAATTGTAGTAGGAATGGGAACCTGCGGAATTTCCGCCGGAGCAAGGCAGGTTTTACTGGCGATACTGGACGAGATTAAAAAGAGGAATTTGAATGACGTTATTGTTACCGAAACGGGATGTATTGGTCTTTGCAAGTTTGAACCTTTGATAGATGTGATTAAACCCGGCCAGCCGAAGGTAACCTATGTTAACCTGGATGCCGAAAAGGCTCGTCAAATTGTTGCCAAACATATTGTAAACAATCAAATAATTGAAGATTGGGTTATACCAAATATTTAAAAGTTTTTGATTGTGAGGAGGATTAACAATGGAGATTTATAGAGCGCATGTGCTTGTTTGCAAAGGAACCGGATGCACCGCTTCGGGAAGCGAGCCTATAATTGAGGCTTTTCAAAAGGAAATTGAGAAAAAAGGTTTATCAAAGGAAGTAAAGGTGGTTCAGACGGGTTGTTTGGGGCTTTGCGAGCTGGGACCTAATGTTTTGATATATCCTGAAGGAAGCTATTATTGCAGGGTAAAACCTGAAGATGTCGCCGAAATAGTGGAAGAACACCTGATCAAAGGAAGAATAGTAGAAAGACTCCTTTATAAGGAACATGCCACCGAAGAAAAAATGCGCGCATTGACGGATATAAACTTTTATAAGCACCAAAAAAGAATAGCTCTGAGGAATTGCGGTATTATAAACCCCGAAGTCATAGAAGAATACATTGCGAACGATGGGTATATGGCTTTAGCCAAGGTTTTAACGAAAATGACTCCTCAGGAAGTTGTGGATGAAGTAACGAAATCCGGCTTAAGAGGAAGGGGAGGAGGAGGTTTCCCGACAGGCAGAAAATGGCAGTTTGCCAAGGATGCGCCCGGGGATATAAAATACGTAGTTTGCAATGCGGATGAAGGGGACCCCGGTGCATTTATGGATAGAAGTATTTTAGAGGGTGATCCTCATTCTGTTCTGGAAGCAATGGCAATTGCCGGATACGCTATTGGAGCGCAGGAAGGTTACATTTATGTAAGAGCCGAATATCCTATAGCAGTAAAAAGGCTTGAAATCGCTATTAATCAGGCTCGGGAAAGAGGACTTCTGGGGAAGAATATCCTGGGTACAGGTTTTAATTTCGATATATTCTTGAGGCTTGGTTCCGGTGCCTTTGTATGCGGAGAGGAAACGGCATTACTTGCTTCAATTGAAGGCAGAAGAGGTGAACCCAGGCCACGACCACCCTTCCCTGCACTTCAGGGTTTATGGGGAAAACCTACCCTGATAAACAATGTAGAAACTTATGCCAACATTCCGCCCATAATATTGAACGGCGCTGACTGGTTTGCAAGCATAGGCACCGAGAGAAGTAAAGGAACCAAGGTTTTTGCTATAGGAGGAAAGATAAATAATACGGGCCTTGTGGAAATTCCCATGGGTACTACCTTAAGAGAGGTTATTTTCGAAATTGGCGGCGGAATACCAAACGGTAAGAAATTCAAGGCTGTTCAAACAGGTGGACCTTCCGGTGGTTGCATACCCGCATCGTTGCTTGATATGCCTATAGAATACGATACATTAACTCAAGCGGGATCTATGATGGGTTCCGGTGGTATGATAGTAATGGACGAGGACAACTGCATGGTGGATATTGCAAAATTCTTCTTAACCTTCACTCAGGATGAATCCTGCGGAAAATGCCCTCCATGCCGCATTGGAACTAAACGAATGTTAGAAATACTGGAAAGAATAACAAACGGGGAGGGCAAAGAGGGCGATATTGAACTTTTAGAAAACCTTGCAAAAAGTATAAAAGATTCTGCCCTCTGCGGATTGGGACAGACGGCACCGAATCCGGTACTTTCCACATTAAGGTATTTTAGAGACGAATACGAAGCTCATATAAAAGAGAAAAGATGCCCCGCAGGCGCCTGCAAAGCGCTGATAAAATACGAAATTATTCCTGAAAAATGTAAAGGCTGCGGACTTTGCGTAAAGGTATGTCCTGTAGGAGCAATAACGGGAGAAAGAAGGCAACCTCATGTAATAGATAAAGAAAAATGCATTAAATGCAACAGCTGTTTTGATAGATGCCCGTTCGGGGCAATTGTTAAAAAATAAGTAGAAGGGAGAGAACTTTGATATGGAAATGGTTACGTTGACCATAGATGGCCAGAAAGTGCAGGTTCCTAAGGGTACTACTGTTTTGGAGGCAGCCAGGAAACTGGGGATTAAAATCCCTACACTGTGCTTTTTAAAGGGTATAAATGAAATCGGTGCCTGCAGAATGTGCGTTGTAGAAGTTAAAGGCGCGAGGAATTTGCAGGCATCCTGCGTTTACCCCGTATCCGAAGGGATGGAAGTGCTCACTAATACTCCCCGGGTCAGGGAATCAAGAAAAACAACATTGGAGCTTCTTTTATCGGATCACAATTTAGAGTGCCCAACATGTGTGAGAAATTTAAACTGTGAATTGCAAAAATTATCGGAGGAACTGGGAATTAAATCTATCAGATATCAGGGGGAAAAACACAAACCAAAATACGATGATTTTTCACCCTCGATTGTCAGGGATACTTCAAAATGTATCCTCTGCAGGCGTTGCGTGAGTGCATGCCATAAAATCCAGGGAGTTGGAGTCATTTCTCCGAATCATAGAGGTTTTAATACAATGGTAGCTCCTGTATTCGACAAAAGCCTTTCGGAAGTTGCCTGCGTAAATTGCGGACAGTGCATACTGGTATGTCCGGTAGGGGCATTAAAGGAAAAGGACGATACAGACAGGGTCTGGCAGGCACTGGCGGATCCGGAAAAACACGTAATAGTTCAAATAGCTCCTGCTGTAAGGGTATCTTTGGGCGAAGAGTTCGGACTGGGCAGGGGTGCAATCGTTACGAAGAAAATTCCTGCAGCTTTAAGAAGAATGGGATTTGATAGGGTTTTCGACACGGATTTTACCGCAGACCTCACGATTATGGAAGAGGGTAATGAATTTTTGGAAAGATTGAATCACGGGGGGAAATTGCCATTGATTACTTCCTGCAGCCCCGGCTGGATTAAGTTCTGTGAGCACTATTATCCGGAGTTTCTGGAAAATCTTTCAACTTGCAAATCCCCCCAGCAGATGTTCGGTGCTGTTGCAAAGACTTATTATGCTGAAAAAATGGGTATAGACCCTTCAAAAATATTTGTAGTTTCCGTAATGCCCTGTACCGCGAAAAAATATGAAGCCCAGAGGCCTGAAATGCGGGCAAGCGGTTATCAAGATGTGGATGTGGTACTAACTACGAGAGAAATTGCCAGGATGCTAAAAGAAGCTGGAATAGACCTTGCGCTAATGCCTGATGAAGAATTTGATGAGCCCCTGGGAATTTCTACGGGAGCCGGCGCAATTTTCGGAGCAACAGGCGGTGTAATGGAAGCTGCACTGAGAACGGTTTACGAGGTGGTTACCGGTAAGGAACTGGAAAGAATAGATTTTACCGAGGTAAGAGGGGTAGAGGGGATCAAAGAAGCAACAATTGAAATAGATGGATTAAAGGTAAATGTTGCAGTAGCTCACGGGCTTTCCAATGCCAAAAAAGTTCTTGACAGAGTAAAAAATGGCGAAGCAAATTATCACTTCATAGAAATAATGTGCTGCCCCGGAGGGTGTGTAGGCGGTGGAGGACAGCCGATTTTAAACGCTGATGAAAGAATGGAACTGGATTACAGAGAAGTAAGAGGAAATGCTATTTACGAAGTTGATAGGAATATGCCTTTAAGAAAATCTCATGAAAATCCGGTGGTTCAGCAGCTTTATAAAGAATTCCTGGGTCATCCGCTAAGCGAGAAATCCCATGAACTCCTTCATACTCATTATACAAAAAGACCTCTGTATCCCGAGTCATAAATGAGTGTAAAAAATCATAAAAATTAGTATAGGGTGTTGTTTGATAGAACCTCGTCTGAAAAGGCGGGGTTTTTTGTTAATTTTATACATGGATATTTAAAACAATTTGATAG
Source organism: Thermovenabulum gondwanense (assembly GCF_001601575.1). Taxonomy (NCBI): domain Bacteria; kingdom Bacillati; phylum Bacillota; class Clostridia; order Thermosediminibacterales; family Thermosediminibacteraceae; genus Thermovenabulum; species Thermovenabulum gondwanense. The sequence continues at coordinate 42,958 of NZ_LOHZ01000040.1, read as the reverse complement.
AAATTAATAAGGATTTATTGTATAATTTTTTTAGTGTTTGCTTTTTTTGTATACATGATACTTGTGAAAAAAATATTTTTTTTAATTAAAAGGTTTTAAAAGAAGAATGTCGAATATATAAAAGGTTTTTTAAACTGAGAGGAGAGGTGATTATGCTTAAAACTTTTAAGGGCGGGATTCACCCTGAGTATAATAAAGAGTATACAAATAGAAAACCCGTTGAAAGAGCAAAGCTTCCTTCAAAAGTGATTATTCCCATGAGCCAGCATGTGGGGGCACCCTGCGAACCTATCGTAAAAGTAGGGGATACGGTAAAGGTCGGGCAAAAAATAGGTGAAGCAAAGGCACCGGTCTCTGCTCCCGTGCATGCCAGTGTATCGGGGAAGGTAATAGCAATTGAACCAAGACCGCATCCTTCAGGGGCTCTTGTAATGTCTGTGGTAATTGAGTCGGATGGAAAGGACGAAATATACGAAGGGATTAATCCTCCAAAGCCGCTGGAAGAACTAACTCCCGATGAAATCAAAACCATAATAAGGGAAGCCGGCATAGTTGGAATGGGTGGTGCGGGATTCCCCACTCAGGTTAAATTATCACCTCCGTCGGGAAAAACAATAGACACCATTATCGTAAATGGTGCGGAATGTGAACCATATCTGACTTCAGACCATCGTTTGATGGTAGAGCACCCGGAGGACGTAGTTTTTGGCCTTCTTGCTATTATGAAAGCAACCGGAGTTAAAAAGGGTTATATAGGAATTGAGAACAACAAACCCGATGCAATTGAGGCAATAAAAAAAGCTGCCAAAGGATTTGAAGGTATCGAAGTGGTTGAACTTGATACAAAATATCCGCAGGGGGGAGAAAAACAACTTATTAATGCGATTACAGGAAGGGAAGTTCCTTCCGGCGGGCTCCCCATGGATGTGCATGTTATAGTTGATAATGCGGGTACCTGTGCGGCAATAGCTAAGGCTTTAAAGACAGGTATGCCCTTAATAGAAAGGATTACAACCGTAACGGGAACGGGAGTAAATGAGCCTAAAAACCTTCTTATTAGAATTGGTACTCCCTTTAATGAAATTATTGAGCAATGCGGTGGGTTTAAAGGCGAGGTTGGGAAGGTCATTATGGGAGGGCCTATGATGGGCCTTGCTCAGGGATTACTGGATGTACCCGTTATAAAAGGAACTTCCGGAATACTCGTTCTTCAAAAGAAAGATGTGAATGTTGAGGAACCATCCAATTGCATTAGATGTGCAAAATGCGTGGATGCATGTCCAATTCATCTATTACCAACTACACTTGCGAAATTTGCCCAGAAGGGTAAATGGATTGAAGCCGAGCAGTATCATGCGATGGATTGCATCGAATGTGGATGCTGCGCTTATGTTTGCCCAGCTCATATACCCCTTACCCAGTGGATAAGACTTGCTAAAAATAACATAGTAATGTCGAAAAAGAAATAGAATGGAGGCGAAAAAATGCAGGACTATAAGTTTATAACGACTTCTTCTCCCCATATACATTCGGGAGAAAGTGTTTCCAAAATAATGTATACTGTGGCAGGGGCTTTACTGCTTCCGACCGCTGCAGGTGTATATTTTTTTGGGATAAGAGCTTTGCTTTTAGTAATTACCACTTCTTTGGCCTGTATAATTACCGAAGCCCTGTTTCAGATGCTTAGAGGGAAAAAAATTACTATATGGGACGGAAGTGCACTGGTAACGGGTATTTTACTGGCCTTGAATCTCCCGCCGGGACTGCCTTTATGGATGGCTGTTGTAGGCTCCGCTGTGGCAATTTCGCTGGGTAAACAAATTTACGGTGGCATAGGGTCAAATCCTTTTAACCCGGCTTTAATAGGCAGGGTATTTCTAATGATAACTTTTCCCGTTCAAATGACTAAATGGATAAACCCCGTTGATGGCACTACCGGAGCGACACCATTGATGCTTTATAAGATGCAGCACGTAACCACCGATTATTTTAATTTGTTAATAGGAAGGACCGGAGGCTCCTTAGGAGAAACTTCCGCAATAATGATAATAATAGGAGGATTATACCTCATATACCGGGGATATGTGGATTTCAGAACACCACTTTCATATCTTGCTACGGTAGCAGTTTTATCGTTCTTACTGGGAAGGGATCCCGTATTGCAGCTTCTCTCGGGCGGCTTAATGCTCGGTGCCTTCTTTATGGCAACTGATATGGTTACTTCTCCTATAAGCCGTTTGGGGAAAATCATTTTTGGCATTGGCTGCGGTTTGTTTACGGTAATTATAAGATTTTACGGGGGATATCCCGAAGGAGTTTCTTTCTCGATTCTTTTAATGAACGCTTTTACACCGATTATTAACAGATTAACCGTGCCCAGAATTTACGGGGAGGTGAAAGCAAAATGAATCAACCGGTGAAAATGGTTGTTGTGTTAATGATGATCGCACTCGTGGCCGGTGCCCTCCTTGCTTTCACGTATCAGGCTACCTATCCCAAAATACAGCAACAGGCAAAAGAGGCTTTGGAGAGTTCTGTGTTAAAAGTAATTCCCGGTGCTGAAAAAATGGAAGAAGTCCAAAAGGATGGAATGACTTTTTATATCGGTATGGATAATCAGGGTAATAAAAAGGGTATAGCTTTCAAAGCTGTGGGGAGCGGTTTTTCAGGGCCTATTGAAATAATGGTGGGATATAACCCCAAAGAGGGAAAATTAACGGGAATAGAAATTCTTTCTATGTCCGAAACACCGGGGCTTGGTGCTAAGATAAAAGAACCTTCTTTTACGGAACAGTTCAAAGGGAAATCGGTAAAAGACGAATTCGCTCCCAAAAAAGATGTTAAGGTTATTACCGGTGCAACTATTTCTCCTACGGCCGTTGCAAAGGCAATAAAATCTACCCTGGAAGAAGTGACTAAAATATATCCCGTAGGAGGTGAGTTCTGATGCAATTGATTAAAGATTTTGTTAACGGATTATGGAATGAAAATCCTATCTTTAGAATGGTTATCGGAATATGCTCGGCTTTGGCTGTTACTACCGCAGCAAAAAATGGAATAGCTATGGGACTTGCTTTGACTTTCGTATTAACCTGTTCAAGCATATTGATTTCCCTTTTAAAAAATATTATACCCTCAAAGGTGAGGATTCCCTGCTATATTATCGTAGTGGCTACCTTTACAACCATCGTAGACCTGGTAATGAAAGCGTATTTCCCCGCTTTATATCAGGTAATGGGTATTTTCATTCCTTTAATAGTTGTTAACTGTATAGTCCTTGCAAGAGCTGAAGCCTTTGCTTCAAAGGTAAATGTGTTAAGAGCTACTGCCGATGCCCTGGGAATGGGACTTGGTTATGCCTGGGCGATAACGGTAATAAGCATGGTAAGAGAAATTTTAGGAAACGGGACGATCTTTGATGTACCTTTGTTCGGACAGAATTTTACTCAATGGGTAATTATGCTTCTTCCTCCCGGAGCTTTCTTTGTAATGGGGATTCTGGTGGGATTGATGAACCTTATAACGAGAAAATCGCCAAAGAACGACGGCTGCCATAACTGCTGATTGGGAGGTGAATTGAGTTGTTAAAGGAAATTTTATTTATAATAATCGGTTCGGTACTTGTAAATAATTTCGTATTATCCAGGTATTTAGGACAGTGTCCATTCCTCGGCGTTTCAAGCAAAACCGAAACCGCGCTGGGTATGGGAATGGCGACCACCTTTGTTCTAACAATGACTGCGGTAGCGGCGTATTTCATTCAAAATTATATATTGGCACCTTTTGGCTTGGATGCTTTTTTACAGATCGTATCGTTTATTCTGGTCATTGCCTCTCTCGTACAGCTTGTGGAAATGGTAGTATTAAAAATAAGTCCACCCTTGTACAATGCTTTTGGAATTTACCTTCCCCTGATTACTACCAACTGTATCGTGCTTGGGGTCGCTCTATTAATTCCTTCCAAAAGCTACAATTTAATTCAAAGCATTGCTTTCGGCCTGGGTGCAGGACTTGGGTTTACCTTAGCTCTTGCTTTAATGGCAGGAATAAGGGAAGATTTGGAATTTGCTGATGTTCCAGAAGCGTTGAAAGGTCCTGCCATCGTCTTCATTACAGCAGGGCTACTTGCTATGATTTTTATGGGATTTGCGGGACTTGTTCCGCTATAAGGATATTTTTTTTACCAGGAGGTGAATTGTATGGCCAACTTAATAGCTCTGGCAATGATAAGCATGGGTGGACTTGGCCTCGTGCTGGGAAGCGGACTGGTAATTGCTTCAAAGAAATTTGCCGTTGAAACCGATCCCAAGGTGGACGAGATATTGGCCGCTTTACCGGGGGCAAACTGCGGTGCATGCGGATATCCAGGATGTTCGGGTCTGGCAAAAGCGATTGTCGAAGGAAAGGCTTCCGTAAGTGCTTGCGTCGTTGGGGGACCAAAAGTTGCTGCAAAAATAGCGGATATTATGGGAGTGAAAGCTGAAGGCGAAACAAAGGATAAAAAAGTAGCACGGGTGTTATGCCAAGGAAATGCCAATAATGCGAAATTTAAATCCGAGTATTTCGGAATAAAGACCTGTAGGGCAGCTTCCCTGGTGAACGGAGGTCCTAAAGCCTGTACCTTTGCATGTATCGGTTTTGGAGACTGTGAAAAGGTATGCCCGGTAGGAGCAATAAATATGTCGGAAGATGGTCTGCCCGTTATAGATGAGGAAAAATGCACAGGATGCGGGCTTTGTGTAAAAGCCTGTCCTAAAATGGTGATTGCTCTTTCACCCTTAAAAAATGAAGTGCACGTAAGATGCAGGGCTACGATGAAAGGCAAAGATACAAAAGATGTATGCAAAGTAGGATGTATCGCCTGCAAGCAATGTGAAAAAGTCTGTCCGTTTGATGCAATACATGTGGTTAACAATGTAGCGGTGATTGATTATGAAAAATGTACAAATTGTATGCTTTGCGTAGAAAAATGTCCTACAAAAATTATCACTGCAAAGTTTGATAAAAGGAAAAAAGCGGAAATAACCGATGCTTGCATAGGTTGTACTATTTGTGCCAAGAATTGTCCTGTAAATGCAATAACCGGGGAAATAAAAAAGAAACATGAGGTACAAACGGACCTTTGCATTGGTTGCGGTGTTTGCGCAGAAAAATGTCCTAAAAAAGCTATAAAAATGGAAAGGAATTAGCATTTAAAAAAAGCCTTAAAGGGAAATTTAGTAATTTCCCTTTAAGGCTTTTAAAATTAGGTCTTTTTGACTTTTAGTAGAATATGTGTTTATGCTGATAGTGTTCCTGTACCAGCATAAGCACTTCGCCAAATCTCTGGAAATGAACTACTTCCCTTTCTCTTAAAAAGGACAGTGCAGCAATTACACCGGCGTCATTGGTCAGAGTAATTAACTTTTCATATGTTGTTCTTGCCTTTTGCTCTGCAGCTAAATCCTCATGAAGGTCAGCGATGGGATCCCCGGTGGAGGCAATATACGCTGCTGTGAAGGGAACGCCCGCAGCGTCGTGGGGGTAAAGAGCGTTGTCGTGTTGGGCGAAATGATCGCCCAATCCGGCGTTTCTCATCTGTTCGGGCGTAGCACCGCAGGTTAATTTATATATTAAAGTGCCTATAATTTCCCAGTGTGCCAGTTCTTCTGTACCTATATCGGTTAAAAGGGCTTTTGCCTGAGGTATTGGCATGGTATATCTTTGTGTAAGGTACCTTACCGCCGCAGCAAGCTCGCTATCAGGTCCTCCGTACTGGGCAAATAAAAATTTGGCCATTCCCAGGTCGGTTCTGCTTACATTTGCTGGGTACTGCAATTTCTTTTCATAGTACCACATTCCTGTTCCCTCCTAATATTCAATTTCCCAGGGCCAGGGGGAATTAATATATTTATAGGGGTACGGGCTAATGCTGTCAAGCCTCATCGGTCCGTAAGTTGATTCGTATTCATTTTTTAATTGATAGGATAATCTAACATATTTATTATGATCTTCAATGGCTCTCCTTTCATCCGGATGGGTATCCAGAAAGAGAGAAAGTTCCCATACGGCGAAGTCCACGGCCATAATATTTTTTAATTTATCTACCATATCTTTATTATGATGGGACATAATGTTTTACCTCCTTTTATTTATTCTTGAAAAGTTTGAGGTGGAAAAGGTCTGTAAAGCTCTGGAAATAAAGTGCCGTTTCTGAGAGCGGTTCTAATTTCAAAGGTTTCACCGTACATTTGCATGAGGATATATACCTGGGCAAGCTTTATATCTATATAAAAACCCTTCTTGCTTTCCGACATTATTATCTACCTCCAGGAATTTATTTTTTTGCGATATTATAATATGATTATTATATGCAGGTGGTGAAAGGCAAAAAAAAAAGCCCGAAAGGGCTTATAAATTATTACATAATCTTTTCTAAAGGTTTTTTTAATTGAAAATATAAATAGCTTGCAATTACTGCTTTTATAATATCACCGGGAATAAAAGGAAAAAGACCTACTGCGATAGCCTTATTTAAAGATAAATGCGTAACAAAAGCTAAATAGGGAACCCCGATAAAATATATAAAAAATACTCCAAAAATAAGATTTAAAAATAAGTTACGAAGGAAATTATTCGAGGTTTTTTTAAAAGTGGAAATAAAAAATGCTGCGAAGGGCCAGCTGAGAAGATACCCCCCGCTGGGACCTAAAATTACGTTAAGTCCGGCTCTCCCACCTGCAAAAACAGGTACCCCCGCAGCACCCAAAAGAAGATATATAAGCATGCTTAGAAAAGCTGAAGATGGTGAAAGCATTAAACCGGCAAGCATGACTGCGAAGGTTTGAAGGGTAATGGGAACCGGGCTGAAAGGTAGAGGAATTTTTATGTAGCTAACTACCACCATTATGGAGGTAAAAAGAGAGATAAAAATTAGATCCTTAGTTCTTATACTCATGGCCCACCTCACAAAATTGTTTTTTTCTTTAATTATATTTGTTCATGGGGAAATTGTCAACCAATAATAAAAAATAGTTAACATATTGGTTGTGACCTTTTGAATAAAATATGATTTTATATTTATAACTTTTTATATTGCCTCATGAATTTAACATCCTTGGGGGAAAAATAAAAAACAGGAGGGGATTCAAATGAAAAATGAAATTACTTTGAAAGTATCGGGGATGTCCTGTAACCATTGCAAACATGCCGTAGAATCGGCCTTAAAAAAATTGGCCGGTGTGATTTCTGCGGAAGCCTTTGTAAAGGAAGGAAAGGTTGCAGTTTCTTTTGATAGTGACCTGGTAGATAAGAGAGACATAATTCGGACCATTGAAGAGACGGGTTATGATGTCGAAGGTGAGTAAATTATGAAAAATAAGAGGGCTGGAAAAGGAAGTTTCTTCTTAGGAAGATATTTCAGAAACGGGGAAAATATGGTAGGTCATCTTTCAAATAAAACCACGAGACTTGCCCTCTTTTTGGAAAAAAAAGCTTACTTAGATAAAAAAAGAAATGAAAATGAAGATAAAAGGTGAACTTAACGGATCTTACAGGATTTTGTAAGATCCTTTTTTATTGGGACAAAACATATGTATACCTCTTGTCTTAAATTTTACAAAGTGTTACACTAATTTATGTTAAGGTGGGATGTTATGTTTACGAAAGGTGATAAAATATTAATTGCCGTTGTTTTGTTTTTTTCAGTTTTTACATTAATTATTTTTTATACCTACGGGATGGATAATAACCCGACCTATGCAGTCATAGAGGTTAATGGGAAATTCTTTCAGAAAATTTCCTTGGGGAGCAATGGCCCGCAATTAAAGGTTGAAGTACCCGGAATTATGGGTGTCAGCGTAGTAGAAATAGATAAAAACCGCGTGAGGATGCTGGAATCACCCTGCAAGGACCAACTATGCGTTCAACAGGGCTGGATTGAAAAAGGCGGGGAAATGATAGTCTGTCTTCCGAATAGGGTGGTTGTGAAGGTTTTAAAGGAAAAAAAAGATGATATGGATGGGGTTAGTTTTTGATGATGAAGTACAGTAAACTCGTATATTTATCTCTTTTTGTTACCTTCGGAATAACTCTTCATATCGTTGAAAGTTCAATTCCGGTACCGGTGCCAATTCCGGGAGCAAAATTGGGCCTTGCGAATATAATGGCGTTAATAGCAATTTTAATTTTTGGAACCAAAGAAGGTTTAATAGTCAATGTTTTAAGATGTATCATAGGTTCAACACTTTACGGTTCTATGTCAAGCCTTATATATAGTCTTTCGGGTGCTGTAGTGGCTACATTGATAATGGGTATATTTTACAGTTATTGCAATAGTGTTTTTAGCCCAATTGGTATAAGCGTTCTCGGCGGGATTTTTCATAATGTCACTCAGCTAACGGTAGCGATGATAATATTAAAAACCGGGGGACTTTATGTATATCTTCCCCACCTTTTACTAACTGGACTTGTTACCGGTATATTTACCGGAATCCTGGCATTCTTTGTAGAGAAAAATTTAAGGGGCATTCTGAAAAAAATGAAGTACTTTTAGATTTGATCAAAAACCTTTTAAAAATATTTTGGGGTGAAAAAAATGAAGAAGAGTAATCGAAGCATACTGCTTCTGGTAATAATATTAATAACTGGTGCAATTTGTGGGAATTTAATTGGAGAGAGCTTAAAAACAAAATTGCAGATTCTTTCTTATGGAGTAAAAATGGGTTTAAACCCGACCAAGCTTGATTTGGGAGTTTTTAATTTTACTTTTGGTTTTTCCATGAATTTGAATATAGCCGGGGTCGTAGGCATTATTCTGGCATTATTATTATATCAAAGGATGTAAAATCTATGGACAAGAAATTGGTTCTTGCATCTTCATCACCCAGGAGAATTGAATTATTAAAACAAATTGGATTTGACTTTGAAGTAATTCCCGCCCATATTGAAGAAGAAAAAGTTATAAATTTAAATCCCGATGAATTGGTGAAAAAAATTGCTGTAGAGAAGGTAATAAGTGTATCCAGGAAAGTAAGGAATAGCATAGTTATCGGTGCGGATACTTTGGTATATGCGGAAAATAAAATCTTAGGCAAGCCCGGGACGGAAAAAGAAGCTTTGGATATGCTGTTATTGTTGAGCAACAAATGGCATAAGGTTTACAGCGGGATAGCTGTTCTTGACACGGAAACTCAAAAGCTAATAGTAGATGTAGAAGAATCCAGTGTAAAATTTAAAGGCATATCCGAGAAAGAAGCCAGAAATTACATACAAACCGGTGAACCAATGGATAAAGCTGGCGCTTATGCCATACAGGGCAGAGGTGCTGTCTTTATAGAAAGAATTGAAGGATGTTATTATAATATTGTTGGATTGCCTTTGTTTAAATTGGTAAAACTGTTAGAGCAATTTAATGTATACGTATTTTGATTTTAAAGTTTTAAGGAGGTTCTAAGTGAAAACGGTAAAAATAAAGGATTTACCCGAAGAACAAAGACCAAGAGAAAGAATGTGGACCTTAGGCGCAGAAGCATTAAATGATGCGGAACTTTTGGCATTAATTTTGGGAACCGGGACAAAATCGGAATCTGCTCTCATGCTTGCTCAAAGGCTGTTAAAAGGGGATGGGGGGAAAAAAGGGCTTGAATATATATATAATGCCAGTTTAGAAGAACTTTCAAACCTGAAAGGAATAGGCGCTGCTAAAGCGGTTAAAATAAAAGCAGCAGTAGAAATGGGGCGAAGGATAGCCTCAAATTATGGCGTAAAAAAAATTGTTATAAATTCTCCAAAAGATGTAGAAAATTTATTAAAGGAAGAGATGCGGGTTTTAGAAAAAGAACATTTTAGAGTAATTTTGCTGGATACTAAAAACAAGGTAATCTCTGTTGAGGAAATTTCCATAGGGACATTGGATTCTTCTATTGTGCACCCGCGGGAAGTATTTAAACCCGCGATTAAAAGAAGTAGCTCTTCAATTATATTGGTTCACAATCATCCAAGCGGTGATCCCTACCCGAGTAAAGAGGATATAGTTATTACAAAAAGACTCTGCGAAGCGGGAAAGTTACTGGGGATTCATGTTGTCGATCACATAATAATTGGAAATTCTTCCTTTAGCTTTAAGGCAAATGGATTATTAGAATAGAACCACCGGAAAGGAGATAACAAAATGTTACCATTTTTTAAAGCTTTCTCGAAAGATATAGGGATAGACTTAGGTACCGCAAATACCCTTGTGCATGTACGGGGGAAAGGAATTGTGCTCCGAGAACCTTCGGTAGTTGCGATCCAGAGGGATACGGGGGCCATATTAGCGGTAGGCGAAGAGGCAAAACAGATGATAGGAAGGACGCCAGGCAATATCGTGGCAATAAGGCCTTTAAAAGATGGTGTTATTGCTGATTTTGATGTAACCCAGGCGATGTTAAAACATTTTATTTCAAAAGCTTTAAGGGCAAAAGGGGTAGTAAAACCGAGGGTAGTGGTAGGTATCCCTTCCGGCGTGACGGAAGTAGAGAAAAGAGCCGTAATAGATGCTACACTGCAGGCGGGAGCCCGGGAAGCTTACCTTATTGAGGAACCCATGGCAGCAGCTATAGGAGCGGGGCTTGAAGTTCACGAGCCTACGGGAAATATGGTGGTCGACATAGGTGGCGGCACTACAGAAGTAGCGATAATTTCATTGGGAGGAATAGTTACAAGCAGATCTATCCGCATAGGCGGTGATGAAATGGATGAAGCAATAGTTAATTATATCAAAAAAGAATACAATCTTATGATCGGCGAAAGAACGGCAGAAGATATAAAGATAAAAATGGGGTCTGCATACCCTAAGACCGAGGAGGAAACCGCGGAGGTAAAAGGAAGGGATTTGATTACCGGTCTTCCAAAAACAATTACAGTTACTTCCAAGGAAATTAGGGAGGCTTTAAAAGAGCCGGTCAACAGCATCGTTGAAGCTATTAAAGTTACCTTAGAGAAAACTCCCCCGGAACTGGCTGCAGACATTATGGACAGGGGAATTGTAATGACCGGAGGCGGTTCATTGCTCTATGGTCTCGATAAACTTGTAAATGAAGAAACGGGCATGCCGGTACATTTAGCAGAAAACCCCTTAGATTGTGTTGCTCTTGGTACGGGCAAGGTTCTGGAAGAAATAGATTTATTAAAGAGAGTTCTCGTTTCACCCAAAAGATAATCGATAAAGGGTGTGATTTTTTTGCTTGGCCTCTTAAAAAAAAGACAATTTTGGTATATCGTGCTGGTGATTTTTTTAATTACTTTGACCTACAGGTTAACCTATACCCATGAAGAAATATTTAATCAAATAGAACGGCCATTTCTGGCCGTCTTTTCTCCTATTAGCGACTTTTTCAGCAGTATGGTAAATTATTTTGCCGGAAAAGTTACTTCAATAAAAGATATTTTTTATTTAAAAAGCCAGAACGAGCTTTTAAAAAAGAAAGTAGATGAGCTTAGTCCCTATCAGAAAATGTATTACGAGTTAAAAACCGAAAATGAAAAATTGAGGAGAATGCTGGATTTAAAGGAGAGGAGTTATGATTATAATTTAGAAGCAGCGGAGGTCATCGGAAGAGACCCGAGTAATTGGTTTAATATTCTGATAATTGACAAAGGTACAAATAGCGGTGTTAGTAAAAATATGGCTGTAATTTCTGAAGATGGACTTGTAGGGTATACCATAGATGTGGGTAAGAACTGGGCCAAGGTGCTGGTGATAACCGATAATAGAAGTTCGATAAGTGCCATGATTCAAAGAACAAGAGATAACGGTGTTGTAAAAGGAAGTGTGGCACCTGCACCTCCCGGGTATCTTAAAATGGTGTATTTACCCATGGATGCTTCTGTGGTTAATGGAGATGTAGTTGTATCCTCGGGATTAGGCGGTATAGCCCCAAAGGGAATAATTATCGGTAAGGTTGAAGAGGTTAAAAAGGAATCGGATAATTTAATGAAATTTGCGATTGTAAAACCCGCTGTAGATTTTAATAAATTGGAGTACGTTTTTGTTATTAAGAATTTTTCATATGCCGGCAGGGAGTGAATCCGATTGAGATATGTATTTTATCTGATTATAATGACCTTTGTTTTAGTAATTCAATCTTCAATAAGCCCTTACATAAAAATTGGCGGAGTAAATCCCGATTTTTTTTTAATAATGCTTTTAAGTTATTCTATTATTAAAGGACCGGAAAGGGGATCCTTTTACGGGTTATCCGGCGGATTGATAGAAGATTTAATGTTCGGTAGGTTCATCGGGCTAAATTCTTTAACAAAGTTTTTAACATGCTATATAACGGGCTGGGGAACCAAAAATCTTTTTAAAGGCCCTGCCGTATTTACAATTTTATTCGTTTTCATAGGTAGCTTAATTTATAATTTGCTTTTTTTGCTTGCTAATTATATATTTATTCCTTCCTTTCAAAGGGGAAATATTTTCACCTTCTTTATTTATACAGCAATTGTTAATGCAATTTTTGCTCCAATAGTGTATAATTTTGTGTACAAAATAGAACATTTTTTCGATTATTATTTTAATATCAAGTATTAATTATTTACTCCATAGATCGAGGGGAAAAAAAGTGGTAAGTACAAAAAATAAGAACTTAAAAAGGATGGAAAAACGGATTTATATAATGACCTGGCTGTTGCTTTTTATTTTTTTATTTTTAAGCAGTGGTCTTTTTTTACTGCAGGTAGTTAAAGGCTCGGATTACGAAAAAATGGCTGAAGAAAATAGAATAAGAATAATACCCGTTACCGCACCAAGAGGAATCTTCAAAGACAGGAACGGTCGGATCCTTGTAAATAATAAACCCAGTTTTACGGTTTCTTATACCAACGTAAAATCCACTGAAAAAGAACGGGATGAGGTATTTAAAGAATTAAGTGAAATTCTAAACATGCCTTTGATCACCCATGTGGTTAATGAACAGTATACTGTTAATGATAAAAACGAAGTAGTTCTGGACAAACTCCCCTTAGTGGATTCGAATTCGGATGGAAAGGTTGACGAAAAGGATATAAAAATAATTTATCAGGATACGGGTAGCTATATTTCTCCCGCCAAAATGGAGCTGGATAAGGGAAAATTGTATTTTGATGGCAGCGTAAAACCCGGAACCAGCCTTCTGATTTCCTACAGCTATAATACTTTTAAAAACAAAATACGAGATCTGGGCTATAAAAAATATATGCCCATCCGCCTTAAAACCAATGTGGATTTTGAAACCGTAGCAAGAATTGAAGAAAAAAGGCTTCCGGGAGTTGTAGTAGAAGTGGAGCCGATAAGAAACTACATTTACGGAAGCGAGGCAGCTCACATCTTTGGGTACGTAGGAGAAATCAGTAAAAATGAATTAGAAGCACTAAAGGACAAAGGTTACAGGGCAGGAGACCTGGTGGGGAAAATGGGATTAGAAAAGGTTTTAGAACCCTATCTAAAAGGTACTAATGGAGGAAAGCAGGTCGAAGTAAACGCTTTTGGGAAACCGATAAAAGTTCTGGGAGAAATACCTCCTGTTCCCGGTGATACAATAATTTTAACTATTGATTCTGAATTACAAAGGGTTGCGGAAAAGGCGCTTCAGGACCAGCTATTAAAACTGCAAACCGATAAAATTAAACCCTTCCCAAATGCCAAGAGAGGCGCGGTAGTTGTTTTGAACGTTAAGACGGGTGAAGTTTTAGCAATGGCAAGCGTGCCGAGCTTTGACCCAAACATGTTTGCCCGGGGCCTCACTGCAAAAGAATGGGAAGATCTTTCAAATAACCCGCTTAAACCGCTGGTGAATATCGCAATTTCGGAAACCTATCCGCCCGGTTCGGTCTTCAAAATGATTACTGCTATCGCCGCTCTGGAAAACAATATTACAAATGAGAAGGAGACCATATACGATAGAGGTGTTTACTGGACTATTCTGCCGAAAAAAGACTGGAAGCCCGGCGGTCACGGTGTGGTGAATATGATAAAAGCAATTGCAGAGTCCTGCAATATATACTTTTTTGAAATGGGAAGAAGATTGGGAATTGATCTAATAGAAAAATATGCAAAAATGTTCGGTTTAGGGCAGATTACTGGGATTGAACTTCCAGGAGAAAAGGCAGGTGTAGTAGCCAGCCGGGAGTATAAAGAAAAAACTTTTAAAAAGGCCGAGGACAAGATCTGGTACCCCGCGGAAACCTTAGATGCAGCTATTGGTCAGGGTTACCATCAGTTTACGCCGCTACAAATTGCCTGTTATATTTCGGCTATTGCCAATGAAGGTTACTGGATGAAGCCTTATATTATTAAGTCCATAGTAGATGCTAATGGTAGAACTGTTTTTGATAGCAAACCCGAAATTGCAGGGAAAGTAAATGTTTCCAAGAAAACCTTTGAAATAGTGAAGCAGGGGATGAGGGGAGTTGTATCCCCGGGAGGAACTGCCTACGGAGTATTTTCCAATTTCCCAATACCGATAGCGGCAAAAACAGGTACCGCTCAATGGGATCTTAAAAAAGCCCCCCACGGATGGTTCGTCACCTTTGCTCCTTATGATAATCCCGAGATAGCCATTGCTGTTTTCATTGAACAGGCAGGATCGGGAGGAAGCACCGGCGGCCCGGTAGCCAGGGCAATCCTGGAAGAATACTTTCATTTGAATAGTAACGCTGATGCCGTAGAAAACGGTGATTCTAATGTAAATCAAAGAGGGCCGCTTCAACCGTGAAAAAACCGGAATCTTTACAGATTCTGGTTTTTTTTACTGTAAAAGAAGGAATTAAAAGTTTTTTGAAGAATATTGATAAAAAGATGTTCCTTAAAATTCGGAGGGAAGAAAATGAATCGTGAGCCGGTGGCAATAAAGGGAACAAGAGATGGACTTGCAATAATTTTATATAAGAACACAGAGTTTGAAAAAGCAAAAAATGCCATCTATGAAAAATTAAAAAAAAGTGGGGAGTTTTTCAAAGGTGCTAAAGCAAGGGTGTTTATAAAAGAGGGAGTATTGGAAAAAAAAGAATTGGAAGATTTAGAAAAATTGCTGAACGATTTTGGTATAAGCCTGAAAAAAGAAGCATTTTTAAAAGCAATGCCTTTGCCCACCCATTTTACCACCACTACATTATACCTCAAAAAAACCATCCGTTCAGGGCAAAGGATAAGTTATGGAGGCAACATCGTCATACTGGGAGATGTAAATCCCGGCAGTGAAGTTCTGGCGGGGGGAGATATAATAGTTCTTGGAGCTTTGAGGGGACTTGCCCATGCAGGGTATAAAGGTAACCGAGCTGCAATTGTCGCTGCCAACAAACTGCTACCTACTCAGCTGAGGATTGCCGATGTAATTGCAAGACCTCCTGATGAAAAACACGAGTCTTCCAGGGTCCCCGAAATAGCACGCCTTAAGGAGGATACTATTATTATCGAACCTTATTACAATATTTTAGAAAATAATAAACCAAAACAGGAGGGGAACAAATGGGTCAGGTAATAGTTATTACATCGGGAAAAGGTGGAGTTGGAAAAACTACGGCTACTGCAAATATTGGTACCGGACTTGCCCATCTCATGAGAAAAAGGGTAGTTATGATAGATACGGATATAGGTTTGAGGAACCTGGATGTGGTAATGGGATTGGAAAACAGGATCGTTTACGATATTGTTGACGTGGTTAATGGTGAATGTCGATTAAAACAGGCCTTAATAAGGGATAAACGTTTTGATAATTTGTATTTGTTGCCCGCTGCTCAGACAAAGGACAAGACCGCCGTCAGCCCTGAACAAATGAAGAAATTATGCGAACAGCTGAAGGAGGATTTCGATTATATTCTTATTGACTCACCTGCCGGTATTGAACAGGGTTTTAAAAATGCAATTGCAGGAGCGGAAAAGGCTTTTGTTATAACAACACCCGAAGTTTCGGCTGTAAGGGATGCGGATAGGGTTATTGGGCTCCTGGAAGCAGCTGGGTTTGAAGAGCCTAAATTGATAATAAACAGAATACGGCCGGAAATGGTAAAAAAAGGAGACATGATGGATATCAATGATATATTAGACATTTTGGCTATTGGCCTTTTGGGAGTAATTCCCGAAGATGAAAAAATAGTGGTATCTACCAACCGGGGAGAGCCGGCGGTAGTGGATGAAATGTCAAAAGCAGGACAGGCTTACAGAAATATTACCAGGAGAATAGAAGGAGAAGATGTACCTCTCATGTCCTTAGATGTAGAACCGTCATTGTTCGAGAAAATTAAAATGTTTTTCGGACTTAAATCAAAAAGATAAAAAGGGGGGGAAATTATGGATTTCTTCAAATTTTTCTCAAGAGAAGATGTGGCCAGTAAAGAGATCGCCAAAGAGAGATTAAAGCTCATCCTGGTGCATGACAGGGCTAATGTCTCACCAAAATTTTTGGAAATGATTAAGAGCCAGCTTATAAACCTGATTTCGGATTACATCGAAGTGGAAGAAGAAGGGATGGAGGTAAAACTTACGAGAATAAAAAAGGATGAGGAAGAAGATACAACGGTTCCTGCTTTAGTGGCGAATATACCTATTAAAAGAATAAAAAATATTGCAAGAGTTTAAAATTACATAATATACCTGTAAAAATTCGTTTAAGCCCCCTTATTAGTCGATTTATTTTATGGTATAATGATTATCGAGTTTTTCGGGGGGCTTATAATTATGGATACGAGACTTTTGAAGAATTTAAATTTTAAAATGATCCTTATTGTATTTTTTATTTTTTTAATTAGCATTTTAGCTATAGCCAGCGCTTCGCATGCTAATAAACCTGACGGCACCTTGCGCTATGTTGTTTTGCAGAGTACCTGGTTTTTGGTTGGGCTTTTATGTTTGGCAATAGTGTTGATGATTGATTACCATACTATAGCTTCCCTTGCTCCTTATGTATATTTTGCAAATGTACTATTGCTAATAATTGTGTACGCTATCGGTAAAACTACAATGGGTGCTCAAAGGTGGATTCCTATAGGGCATTTTTCATTACAACCTTCGGAATTTGCAAAATTGGCAGTGATAGTTTCCCTTTCTAAACATTTAGAAAAGACCAAAGGTGTAAAAAATATAAAAGACTTAATATTTGTTTTTCTCCATGTGGGTGTTCCTTTGATCTTAATTTTAAAGCAACCGGACTTAGGTACTTCACTGGTGCTGCTGGCAATAATGTTCGGGCTCGTTTTTATTTCGGGTATAAATTTAAAGTTGTTTTTCGGAATTATAGGTGCGGGAATATTATCAATGCCCGTTTTGTGGGAATTTTTGCACGATTATCAGAAAAAAAGAATTCTGGTTTTTTTAAACCCTAATTTAGACCCCCTTGGAGCGGGTTACCACGTTATTCAATCAAAGATTGCCATTGGTTCCGGCAGAATACTGGGGAAAGGGCTATTCCAGGGAACGCAGAATCAATTGGATTTTATTCCCGAACAGCATACGGACTTTATATTTGCAGTAATAGGTGAAGAAATGGGGTTCATAGGCAGTTTGCTGCTCCTGATATTATTTATATTATTGATTTACAATGTACTTCAAATTGCACTAAAATCAAAGGATACCCTGGGAACCTTTATTGCAACCGGAGTAGCTTCAATGTGGACTTTTCAGATGCTTGTGAATATAGGAATGACCCTTGGGTTGATGCCGGTTACCGGAATTCCCCTTCCCTTTGTTAGCTACGGAGGTAGTTCTCTTATAATGAACATGATTGCATTGGGTTTGGTATTGAATGTTGGAATGAGAAGGCAAAAGATACTTTTTTAAGCAGGTATTACCTGCTTTTTTTATTTTGTAATAATTATTTTTTTGTTTAAATAGATATAATATATAAATTCTTTGCCGGGAGGTAATAAAAATGTGGGAAAAACCGCAAAGGAGGTTTTTGCAATATATATTAAATACGAGACAGGTTTTAATGGTAATAACTGTTATGGTGCTTTTACTTTTAATCAATAGATTAAGTCTTCCCTTTAAAGATCCGCTATTATCAAAAGCAAAATACTATACAAACTACGAATTTAACATTAATAATATTAATTTAAATAAATTAGTAAAAGCGGTCCAAACCTATGCCGAGACGAAAAATATTAAGGAATTGCTGAAAAAGGAAGTTGATTCCGGTAAATTAATATCTACTTTTGCACCACCGGTTCAAAACGGCAGAGTCACATCGGGGTTTGGACTAAGACTTCACCCGGTGGAAAAAATTTTAAAAGCCCACAATGGAGTGGATATTGAACAATCAGAAGGTACACCCGTACATGCCGTTCTGGATGGTGAGGTTATTTTTGTTGGAAAGGATGCCGAATTGGGTAATTACGTAAAAATATCTCACGAAGGCAATATGATAACCTTATATGCCCATTTGAAAGATGTATATGTTAAGACAAAGGATAAAGTCAAAAAAGGACAAATAATCGGTTCCGTTGGGCAGACGGGTATAGCCGAGAATCCGCATCTACACTTTGAAGTATGGAAAAACAACGAGCCTCAGGATCCCTTAAAATGGCTTAATTATTAGTTTAATAATTCAAGGGTGGAAAAATGCAGCCTTTAGATGTAGGAGTAATATTTAATATTAAAAGTATAAGAGTTAAAATTTCCATTTCCTTATTGTTTTTTTTTGGAATATCCTTTATTAGCCCCTATGCAAAGGAGTTTTGGGCTCTAATAATATCCCTTGGTATTCACGAATTAAGTCATATTATAGCTGCTGATGCTTTAATGGTTCGGGTCAGTGAAATAATTTTTCTCCCTATTGGAGGGAAAATAAAATTAGATAAAACAAAAAAAATTTCCTATATGGAAGAAATTATTTTGAGTATGGCCGGCCCTTTCGGTAATCTCTTAGCTTTTATCTTTTTGTTTGCTTTAAAGCAAAAATTACCCATGTGGGAAGAATATATCGATTTATTGGCTTCCAAACAACTATCCATAGCTTTGTTTAATTTATTACCGGCTTTTCCTCTCGACGGTGGAAGGATTTTTTTGATGTGGTTATTCCAGAATTTAAATATCATTATAGCCATTAATTTTGCAGCATTGGTAAGCCTGATAATTTCCTCAGCTTTGATTTTATTTGGAGCAATTCTCTATTTTTCCGGATTGCTTTCTCCCTTTTATTTTATTTTTGGCTTTTTTTTATTTCTGACAGCTCTGAAGGAGAAAAAAGACTTGCCCTTCATGGTAATTTACGACTTTTTTAATATAAAAAAAAGGTTTAGCGATAGTGATTTCTGGAAGGTTAAATATATAGCGGTAAAAGAAGAGTTCGTTATTAAGGATATACTTAAACTTGTGGATCCTAAAAGCTATATAATACTGGTGGTTATCGATGAACAGGGCAAAATTAGAAAATTCTTGACCGAGTCGGAAATATTTGACAATATGATTAAAAAAGGTTTAGACTTAAAAATAGGACAAATATAAAATAGTATGTTCAAAGAAAAAGGCAGGAGGAGAACGAAAATTGAACCTGGAAAAAAACTTAGATCGAATTCTACTTCGGGTTTCGAAACCAACGAGGTATACGGGGAATGAATTGAACTCTGTGAAAAAAGTTGAAGGTGAATTCAAGGTAAGAGTTGCCTTAGCTTTTCCCGATGTGTATGAAGTAGGTATGTCCCATTTAGGGTTAAGAATTCTTTATCATTTGTTGAACGAGAGAGAAGATGTTTTTGCAGAAAGAGTGTTTGCGCCGTGGGTGGATTTTGAAGAGCAAATGAGAAAAGAAAAAATTCCCCTTTTCAGTTTGGAGAGCAAAACCCCTTTAAAAAAGTTTGACTTTATAGGTTTTTCGCTTCAATACGAGATGAGCTATTCTAACATATTAAATATGCTCGAACTTTCCGGTATTCCCATAAAATCTAAGGACAGGAAGGATAACGACCCTTTAATAATGGCCGGTGGGCCCTGTGCATTTAATCCGGAACCTTTATCGGATATTATAGATTTTTTTGTTATTGGAGAGGCTGAAGAGGTTATCCACGAAATTATCGACCTTTACGTTTATAGCAGGAGTAAAAATAATTTTAACAGAACGGATTTTCTTTTAAAACTTGCCCGGATTGAGGGTATTTACGTTCCCTCTCTCTACGAACCCGTATACAATGAAAATGGTACATTAAAGGAAATAAAACCCCTTTATAAAAATCTTCCGTCAAAAATTAAAAAAAGGGTTGTTAAAGATTTAGATAAAGCTTATTATCCAACAAAAATAATCGTCCCTTATATGGATATTGTGCACGACAGGGCTGTACTTGAGATTTTTAGAGGTTGTACCAGGGGATGCAGGTTTTGCCAAGCAGGAATGATTTACAGGCCTGTCAGGGAAAAGAATGTAAAAACTTTACATAATCTTGCAAAAAGAATAATTGAAAATACCGGGTACGAAGAAGTTTCCCTGGCTTCGTTAAGTACCAGTGACTATTCTTCTTTAAGGGAATTGGTGGAGATTTTAACCGATGAATTCAGAGATTGTGCGGTAGGCCTTTCCCTACCTTCTTTGAGGATAGATTCTTTTACAATTGATATTGCAAAAAAGATACAGGAGATTAAAAAAACCGGTCTCACCTTTGCACCGGAAGCGGGAACGCAAAGGTTGAGGAATGTCATCAATAAAGGAGTTACAGAGGAAGATTTACTGTGCTCGGTAAGGGGGGCTTTTTTAGCTGGATGGAATAATGTAAAACTCTATTTTATGATTGGACTACCCACGGAAACTTATGAAGACTTAGCGGGCATTGCTGATCTGGCAAAAGGAGTGATAAGGGAATATCGGGAAATTAAAGGGAACACCAAAGGGGTCCAGGTAACCGTAAGTACCTCCGTCTTCGTGCCCAAGCCCTTTACACCCTTTCAATGGGAATCTCAAATACCGCTGCAGGAAGTGGAAAACCGCCAGAATTTCTTGAAGAAAAATTTAAAAGGCCCCGGAATAAATTACAACTGGCATGATAGATATCTAAGCTACTTAGAGGCCGTTTTTTCACGCGGCGACAGAAAACTGGGAGAGGTATTGATTAAGGCACATGAAAAAGGATGTAAGTTCGATGGATGGAATGAATTATTTTCTTTTGAAAAATGGATGGAGGCCTTTAAAGATGCAAAGATTGATCCCGATTTTTATGCATTGAGAGAAAGGGAAGAAAAAGAATTTTTCCCCTGGGAAATTATAGATCCCGGAATTGACAGGGAGTTTTTGTGGGAAGAACGTAAAAAGGCTTTCAGGGGAGAAATTACACCTGACTGCAGGTTTAATAGATGCAATAACTGCGGTATTTTAAAGCTAAGAAAGGGGATAAATTGTGGTATATAGAATCCGACTCGCAAAGGGGAGCGAAGTAAAATATATTTCTCAATTAGATTTTGCAAGAACCATTGAAAGGGCTTTAAGGAGAGCCAAACTCCGTGTGAAATACTCTAAAGGTTTCAATAAAAAACCGGTTATTACTTATGGCCCCGCCCTGACAATAGGCATTACCAGTGCTGCGGAGTACATTGATGTGGACTTTGAAGAGAATATTTCCGGAGATGATTTAAAAGAAAGGCTAAACTATGTACTGCCTGAGGGAATAAAAGTTTTGGGAACAAAAGAAAATAACGGATTAATACCCCTTTTTAAATTAAACCGTTCCGTCTTTACTTCGAAAATAATTTTTGACGATGTTATAGATAGAGAGTTATTAGAAAAAACCATAAAAGAAATCAGAGACGGTATGGAGATTTACGTCAAGAAAAGAACGCATAAAGAGGAGAAATTGGTGAATATAGCTCCATTAATACATAACGTCTTTTTAAGGGAATTTAATTTTAACGAAGCGACGGTAATTATGGAATTAAGCAGCGGTCAGGAAGGTAGTGCAAATCCTATCCATGTAATTCAAAAAATGGCTGAATATTTAAATTTAAATGACCTTGCTTTTTATGTTAATCGCGATGAAACCTATTTTCAGGAAGATGGGAACAGGATTTTCCCTATGTGAGCGGATGGGGAGTTGAAGATATGTCAAAGGAAATTGTGGCTGACATTGGTCAGGAAATGATAAAAGTTGGAGTAATTGAAGACGGAGAGCTTGTAGAACTGTATATTGAAAAGCGTTTGAGTGAAAGTGCGGTAGGAAATATATACAAGGGAAAAGTGGCGAATGTACTGAAAGGGATGCAAGCAGCTTTTGTAAATATTGGACTTGAAAAGAATGCTTTTTTGTATTTTGGCGACATAAAAAGGGATAATTTAGATGATGGAGAAATTATCGAAAGGATGGATGTTGTTTCGATAAGCGATTTACTGAAGCCCGGTCAGGATGTGGTGGTCCAGGTTACTAAAGACCCGATGGGTACCAAGGGTGCCAGGGTTACTACAAATATAAGTATTGCGGGTAGATTTTTAGTTTTAATGCCAATGGTAGATAGCATTGGAATTTCAAGAAAAATTGAGGATGAAACAGAAAGAGAAAGATTAAAAAAACTGGTTAATGAAATAAAAAAACAACCTTACGGTGCAATTATCAGGACCGCTGCTGAAGGTTGTACAAAGGAAGAATTAGAAGAGGACTGGGACAATCTTACAAGATTGTGGGAAGATATAAAAAAAAGGTCTAAAGATTTAAAAAGCCCATCTTTAATTTACAAAGAAATGGACTTTTTGTTGAGGATTGCCAGAGACATATTCACTGCAGATGTAGAAAAATTTCATGTTAATGAAAAAGAAGCCTGGGAAAGACTGAAAGAATATTTCAAAAACATATCTCCGAAATTTGAAGAAAAAATAGTTTTTTATGAAAACAGGCTGGAACTTTTCAAATACTTCAATATGGAAAAGGAAATTGAGAAAGCTTTATCGAGAAAGGTCTGGTTAAAATCCGGTGGGTACATTGTTATTGATAAGACGGAGGCATTAACGGTAATTGATGTAAATACGGGGAAATACATAGGCAGTATTGATTTGGAAAATACGGTACTGACCACAAATCTTGAAGCAGCCAGAGAAATTGCGAGGCAAATAAGGCTAAGGGATATTGGCGGAATTATTATTATCGATTTTATAGACATGGCTTCCGAAGAACACAAAAAAAAGGTACTGGAGTATTTAAATATGCTTTTTAAAAAAGATAGAAACAAAACGCAGATTCTGGACATTACGGCTCTTGGTCTTGTGGAGGTAACAAGAAAAAAAATCAGGCAGAGCATAGATGAAATTCTCGGGAATACCTGCCCCTATTGCGACGGGAACGGCAAAATAATTTACTATGGTAACAAAAATTCACCTCGCTGCATATGATGTTATTAGCAAAAAGGCGAGGAGGGAATTTCATGGATAGGAAAGCATTTGTGATATTCTTGATTCTCATTTTGCTCCTCTTGGGAGATAATTTCTAAAGAATAAAGAAGGGCCGATTAGTCGGCCCTTCTTTATTCTTTCTTATTCTTTCTTATTTTCACCGTCATTTTTTGGATTCTTATTTTCCCCCGGGTTATCGGAAGAAAGGGCTTTCATAAGATTGAGTAATAAAGCCGGGTTTATTTTTTTATCCTGCCCACCCTGGGACTGACCGCCTCCCGAGAGGTTATTTAAAAGCATGCCGGCTAAATCTTTAATATCCAAGGAGCTTCTGGGGCTTTTTACCTCAATTCTAAAGTCCTGGTTGTTCATAAAACTAATAATACCGAGTAGATTGGTTAAAGCAATTAAGCTTATAATCTCATTCAAACTATACCCCCTCTTACCCTGGATTACATCTAATACAAGGCTTGTGAGATTTATCCCGTAATTTTCGTTTTCATTGTTCTGCAAGGCTTTTCCCCCCAAAGAATGGATTGCTCATATAATGTTTATGCAGAACTTAATGCAAATAGAATCGAAAAACAAAAATAGGGCAGGATGCCCTATTTCATCCATTTTTGCTTTCTTCTTTTTCATCAATCATGGAAAGAAGACTTGTTAAAGCCTGTATATTTATAGGTACATCGGGTTCTTCGGGCTTGAAAACATTTAATACCACAGTTACCAATTCAAGCATTTCCTGGGCCTTGGGCTCCAGGAAGGGTTTTAAAGCCTGCAGGAGATTTAATTGCTCATCTTTGATATTCAGTATTCTCAAAGGGATCCCTCCATTTTAACCGTTTTCCTTAAAAAGCCTGCAGTTTCAAAGGATTTTAATAAAAGGATCAATATTAAAAATAACATGAAGGGATTTGGATTCCTGGATTTATTTTTTTCCTTGCCGGTATCTTCCATTTATTGATCACCCTTTACCTTTTTCTTTAAAACCTTCTAAAAATATAATATGTTTGTTTTATGGTAAAAGGTGAGAATAAATTTACAACATTGTAAGAAAAATAATTAAAGAACAACACATTGATAGGGGGAGATGCCGGTGAGAACAAATAAACTCTTACTTCTGTTAATATCCTTCTCTTTGGTAGCTGGTATACTTTCTTATTATTTTTTGGTTTATAAAAACGAAAACAGCGTTTTTTCAAAAGAAACGTTGTCAGAAAAAAGTGCACTGGTAACGGCAAGAAGCAGTGATTACGTGCTTTTGGCTCGATTAGTTTCCGGTGAGGCAAGAGGCGAGCCTTATACCGGACAGGTGGGGGTAGCCGCTGTTGTGATAAACCGGGTAAAAAGCCCCAAGTTTCCAAATTCCATACCCGGGGTTATTTTTCAACCCAGGGCGTTCGAATCGGTCTCTAATGGGCAAATATGGGCTGCCTATCCCTCAAGGACAAACTTTAATGCAGCAAGGGATGCTCTAAACGGTTTTGATCCTACCTATGGAAGTTTATTTTTCTGGAACCCTTCAAAGAGAGTAAGTCCCTGGA
This sequence comes from Thermovenabulum gondwanense, assembly GCF_001601575.1. Classification (NCBI taxonomy): domain Bacteria; kingdom Bacillati; phylum Bacillota; class Clostridia; order Thermosediminibacterales; family Thermosediminibacteraceae; genus Thermovenabulum; species Thermovenabulum gondwanense. The sequence goes on along the minus strand of NZ_LOHZ01000040.1, from coordinate 18,123 downwards.
TTTGGACAAGACAGATTATTGTTCAAATAGGAAGGCACGTATTTGGAAGGTAAGGAGTGATTTTTTGTGAGAAAATATTTGCCTTGGGCGGCTGGAATTTTTTTGGCATTGCTTTTCTTAGGCGTATTTTTTATAATGCAGGGCAGGGTAACCGAGGCTCAAAATTTACTGGAAGCAAGTTACCAAAAGGGTTTTTTTAATTTGCTGGATCAGGTTAATAATTTAAATTTACTTTTATCAAAAAGCATGGTAACTTCATCAAACCAGCAGAGAATCGTGACTTTTTTAAGCATCTGGCACCAGGCGGAAAGCGCAAGAGAAAGCATTGCTTCCCTCCCGCTGGGCAACAGAGATTTGACTTATACTCAAAAATATTTTGCGCAAATGGGGGATTTTGCATATTCCCTGGCCAAAAAATCGTTAAACGGGATGGAGATAAAAAAGGAAGAATGGGACAAAGTACAAAAGTTCAGGGATACCGTTCAGGAACTGAACAAAAAGCTCAGGGAATTACAGGATGATGTAGCGAAAGGCAAGATTAATTGGGAAGGCAGGAGGTTTTCCCTTGGAATTAGCAAGAATTTAACTTCGGGAATGGCAGATAAAATTCTAAAATTGGATCAAAAGTTAAAGGAAGAAGCACCGTCGATAACCTATGACGGACCTTTTTCTGATCATGTGGAAAATATAGTTCCAAAAGGCTTAACAGGAGAAATGATAAACAGCGAAGAGGCGATAAGAATTGCAGGTAATTTCATTGACAATCCTCAAAATATAAAATACCAGATATCCTTGTATGGAACCGCTAAAGGTAACATACCTGCATATTCTTTGAGCTTTGCCAAGCCGGGACAAAATAGCCCTGCAATTTTAATGGATGTAAGCCAGAAGGGCGGGCATGTAATTTGGTTTTTAAATACAAGAGAAATAGGGGCTTCAAAGCTTACCATTCAGGATGCCGTAAATAAAGGCAGGGCTTTTTTGGAGAAAAGAGGATTTAAAGATTTTGAGGCAACGGGTTCTCTGATGGAAGATGGGACATGTGTAATAACCTTTGTAAAAAAACAGGGGGATATTATTATTTACCCTGATTTTATTAAAATTGAAATTGCTTTAGATAACGGCGAAGTAGTGGGATATGATGCTATCGGATATTATACAAATCATATGCAAAGAGTCATCCCCGCACCAAAACTCGGCAAAAATGATGTATTAAAAAGGGTAAGCCCCCGATTAAACGTTACCAGGATAAGAAAGGTAATTATCCCGGACCCCTCACTAAAAGAAAAGTTCTGCTATGAAGTGGATGCAAAACTGGGTAATGACAGATACTTTATTTATATCAACGCTTTAGATGGGACCGAAGAACAGATTTTGAAAGTAGTGGAAACCGAAAAAGGAACGATGACCATGTAGAAAAAGTAAATTATTTAATATTACAAGAATAAAATAGAAAAGAGAACTTTTAAGGGGGGTCCTATAGTGAAGGAAAACGATAAGTATAATCTCTTATATTTGCTCTTGATATCTAACATTATGGGAATAAGCGCTTTTTTCTCTAAAATTACTGCAACCGAATTAACATCGTCAAAAGAAAACTCAAAGGAAAAAGAAGAAAGAAGGGAAAGTGAACAAAAAATTATTAATTTGGAAGAAAAAAAAGAGGAAATACTGGAAAGAAAACAGGAAAAATTAAAACCCCTTGTATGGAGGTTTCCTTAAACAAGATTGCGGGCAAATCAAAAGGGGGTTTAAAGGGGAAGTTGACAAAGGGGAAAAAAGTTGCTAAAATAGGAACGTGGTTTTTCTGCGCCGGCCACCGCACGGGGCGGGTTCAAAATTTTTACCTGGCTCCGGCGAGAGTTTAAGGAGGAGGATGAAAAATGTACGCAATATTAGAGACCGGCGGTAAACAATATAAGGTCAGTGAGGGCGACGTTATTCGTATTGAAAAATTAAGTTTTGCCGAGGGAGAAACGGTAGAATTTGATAAGGTTTTGGCTATTTCAAAGGAAGAAGGACTTGTGGTAGGAAGGCCGTTTGTAGAGAATGCTAAGGTAAAGGCCACCGTATTAAAGCATGGTAAGGGCGAAAAAATAATTGTCTTTAAGTATAAGCCCAAGAAAAATTATAGAAAAAAGAAGGGACATCGCCAGCCTTTTACTGAAGTAAAGATTGAAAAAATAGAATTTTAATGTATGGTTGATATAACCATTTGGAAAGATTTAAAAGGGAATATCGCGGGGTTGGAAATCAAAGGCCATGCAGGTTATGCTGATTACGGCAGTGATATAGTTTGTGCTGCAGTTTCTGCATTGGCCGAAACTGCAATACTTGGTGTAAAAAAAATTGCAGCAGTTAATGCAAATACGGTAAAAAAGGAAGGTCTCGTCAGAATTGAGATTCCTGAGGTTTTGCCTGAAGAAAACAGATACAGGGTTAATATTATACTAAGGACAATTACGGCTGGGCTGGAAGATTTAGCAAAAACGTATCCCGAATATGTAAGACTCGTTTGCAGGGAGGAGAATTAGTAAGGAGGTGTTTTAAATGAACCTGCAATTATTTGCTCATAAAAAGGGTGTAGGTAGCACAAGGAACGGTAGAGACAGCGAATCAAAAAGACTTGGGGTAAAGAGATTTGATGGACAATTTGTCACTGCGGGCAGCGTTCTTGTAAGACAGCGCGGGACAAAGATTTATCCAGGAGAAAATGCCGGACTTGGTAGAGATTACACCATTTTTGCCAAGATTGATGGTTATGTAAAATTTGAGACAAAAGGAAAAGACAAAAAAGTTGTGAACGTTTACCCGGAACTTCAGCTCCTCGGCTAAGAGGAGCTTTATTTTTTATATACTTTGTGGTAAATTATATAAAGAAACTATAGGAAATTTAAGGAATAAAGGTGCCCAAAAATATAATGAATATTTCCTGAATAAATTTTCCTGCAGGTTACAATATCATGAAGGGAAGATATTCTTGAATATTTTTATATTTTGCGCAAACCTTTTATTGCTTTTTATTTTTTTATTCTTGTTGTTTTTATATTATAAAGAAAAGAAATTCTATAGACAGCTAATAGACAAGCTTATTTTTTTGATTAGATTGGTAAAGCACGATTTAAATAATGATTTTCAATTAATTTACGGTTACGCACAATTAAGTAAACCTCAAAAAATAATCGATTATATTAATTGCTGTAAAGAAAATTATAATTTTATTAGCAATTTAAAAATGGTCGGGGATGTGCGCCTACTTGATTGTTTGCTGGATATGTATTTTTTGGCTCAAAAAAACAGGGTCAGTATTTCCCTGGAAATAATTGAAGAGATGTATAAGGGCAAATTGGATAAAAAAGTTTATGAAGAAATAAAAAGCCGTGTCCAGCAAATTATCAATAATAAGGAATTGGACGAGGAAAAGAGAATTATCGTAACAATTGACAAAGGAAATATCGGCATAAGAGAGGAATGAAAGGGGAAAAATTTAAAAAAATACTTGTAGGGTGGTTAGCATGTTTGTGGATGTGGCAAAAATATACGTAAAAGGTGGAGACGGTGGCAACGGGGCAGTTGCTTTTAGAAGAGAAAAATATGTACCAAGAGGTGGTCCCAGCGGAGGGGATGGAGGCAAAGGAGGGGATGTGATCTTAGAGGTAGATCCAAACCTTTCAACCTTACAGGACTTTAAATATAAAGTTCATTATAAAGCGGAAAAAGGAGAACACGGTCAGGGATCCAATAAAGCTGGAAAAAACGGTGAAGACCTAATAATAAAAGTACCTCCCGGAACCATAGTTAAAGATATGCAAACCTCTGAGGTACTGGCGGATCTGGTGGAGCCTTATCAGAGGTTTGTTGTTGCTAAAGGAGGACGAGGCGGCAGGGGCAATGCCCGCTTTGTATCGTCGGTCAATCAGGCTCCGGATTTTGCAGAAAAAGGAGAGCCTGGAGAAGAAAAATGGATCCTTTTGGAACTAAAACTTTTAGCAGATGTAGGATTGATTGGATTCCCCAATGTGGGAAAATCTACTCTACTATCCAGAATCACGGCTGCGAAACCCAAGATTGCCGACTATCCTTTTACTACCCTTACCCCGAACCTTGGTGTCGTGGATATGGGTCCAGAGGGCAAAAGCTTTGTGGTTGCCGATATACCTGGTCTGATAGAAGGTGCTCATGAAGGGTTAGGACTGGGACATGAATTTTTACGCCATATTGAAAGGACAAAATTACTCGTCCATGTCCTTGACGGTTCCGGCTTTGAAATGGATCCAATAGAGGGTTTTTATAAGATTAACGAGGAATTAAAGAACTTCAGCATAAAACTTATAGAAAAACCGCAAATTGTAGCTGTAAATAAAATGGATTTAGAGGAATCCAGGGAAAATTTTCCTAAAATACTGGAAAGGCTTTCAAAAGAAGGATTTGAAGTTATTCCCATTTCAGGAGCCACCGGATTTGGTATTAAGGATTTGATAAATAAGATTGTGGAGTATTTAGAAAAGAGCGTAAAAGATAACGATAAATATAATATCGAAGAAGGAGTAAAAAAATACACTTATAAAAAAGAGGATGAAATATTAGTAGAAAAAGGCGGCAACGTATTTTATATAAAGGGAAAAGTGGTAGAAAGATTGGTAGCAATGACCGATTTAGAAAATGAATCCGCTGTAAAGAGATTGCAAAGGGTTTTTAAGAAAATGGGGATTGACGATATGCTGAAACAAAAAGGCATAAAAGAAGGGGATATTGTAAAAATCGGGGATGCGGAATTTTACTTTTTTGAATAATTGTGGGAGGGAACATTTTGACTAAAAAGAAAATTGGGCTTATGGGAGGCACCTTCGATCCCATTCATTACGGTCATCTGGTAGCTGCAGAGGAAGCAAGGATAAACTTTAATCTTTCAAAAGTAATATTTATACCTGCAGGAAATCCTCCTCATAAAAAGGATTATCCCGTTACCGATGCGGAGCACCGATACATTATGACTGCCCTTGCTGTGAACAGTAATCCTTTTTTTGAAGTATCGCGAGTAGAAATAGATAGAGAAGGATATACGTATACGGTAGATACTCTTAAATGGTTCAAAGAAAAATATAAAGATGCGGTAGAAATTTTTTTTATTTCGGGTGCCGATGCTATCTTAGATATACTTACCTGGAAAAAGGTAGAGGAAGTAATGAATTATTGCACCTTCATAGCCGCTACCAGGCCGGGATACACCAGCGAACAGTTGGAACGAAAGGTAAAGGAAGTCAAGGAAATATACGGGAAGGAAATCTTTGTTCTGGAAGTAACCGGAATGGCCATTTCTTCCACAGAGATAAGAAAAAAGGTTAAAAATGGTCAATCTATAAAATACCTGGTACCGGAGGCTGTTGAATATTATATTTTAAAATATAACCTTTACAGGTGAGTTGCCTATGCAATTAGATTTAGATTTATATAAACTGATATTGAAAAAAGAATTATCCCAAGAACGATATCTTCATTCTATTGGAGTAATGGAGACTGCAATAAACCTTGCAAGAAAGCATGGGGTTTCGGAATATAAAGCGGCAATTGCAGGGCTGCTCCATGACTGCGCTAAGGATATACCTGAAGAGGAACAGTTGAAATTAGCCCTTGAGTTTGGTATACTTTTAGATGAAATTACTTGTTTTGAAAGGGTTTTGCTGCACGGCCCCGTGGGTGCGAAATTAGCTGAAATAAAATTTGGTATAAAGGACAAAGAAATATTAAAGGCGATCGAAATTCATACTACCGGCGACGAAAATATGACATTACTTGATAAGATTATATACATTGCCGATTATATAGAACCCGGCAGAGATTTCCCCGGAGTGGAGGATATAAGGGATAAAACTTATGAGGATTTGGACGAAGGGGTCTTGATGGGGTTAAATTCGACCATAGTGTACGTTTTGAAAAAAAATTCACTTCTTCATCCAAGAACAATAGCTGCACGAAATATGCTTTTAAAAAACCGGAGGAATAAGAGGGGAGAAAAATGAAAAGGTACTTTAAGGTGTTTATTGCGATTATTTTATTTTTTGCGCTTTCTTTTGGAAGCGGTTTTTATTTTACCTATAGGAATTTATTGAGCAATCGAAATACTGAAGGGGAAGAAGATTCAGTTTTACAAGAGGCTGAAAAAAATGGCCATGTGAATATTTTACTTTTGGGACTTGATGCAGGTACCATTGGTGCCGATGAAAAGCATAATAGATACCGTTCCGATACAATGATGCTTTTTAGTTTGGATTTAAAGGATAAAAAGGTCAATGTGCTATCAATTCCGAGGGATACGAGGGTGGTTTTACCGGGGGAGGGATTCCAGAAGATAAATGCAGCTATGGCCTATGGAGGTCCTGACCTTGCGGTGGATGTGGTAAGCAAATTACTCAATGTCCCCGTTCATTATTACGTTACGGTAAATTATGAAGGTTTTAAAAAAATAGTCGATGCTATTGGCGGAATTGAAATAGAAATCGATCGGAGAATGAAATATGATGATAATGCGGGGAACCTTCATATAGATCTTAAACCGGGATTTCAGGTACTGGATGGAGAAAAAGCCGAGCAATTTGTAAGGTTCAGGCATTACCCGGAGGGAGACATAGCAAGAGTAAGAGCGCAGCAAAAATTCATAAAGGCTACTGCAAAAGCCTTACTCCAACCCGCAAATATACTGAAAATCCCCAGGCTAATTCAAATTGTACAGGAAAATGTGAAAACCGATATCAGCCCTGTAAACCTTGTTAAACTGGCTAATTTTGCAAGACAATTAAAAGAAGAAGATGTAGAAACTTATACCCTTCCCGGTACCGGGCAGTATATAGGGGGAGTAAGTTATTTTATACCTGAAGAGGAGAAAGTTAAGGAGCTGGTAAATGCTATATTTTACGATAAAAATGGAATAAAAGTAGCAGTTTTAAACGGAAGTGGATATTCGGGGGTTGCCAGCGAGATTGCAAAGAAATTGGAATCCATGGGATTTACCGTAGTAAAAGTTGCTAACGCGGATAGTTTCGACTATGACACTACCACCGTTTTATATCCTAAAGAAAAACCCGAGTATGCAAAGGAAATATCAAAAATATTGAATAATCCAATATTGAAAGAAGATGAAAATAATAACGACGATGTAGCTACGATTATTCTGGGAAAGGATATAAAGAATAATTAGTGACAATCAAGAAAATTACATTTGGAGGGAAAAAATAAAAATGACTTTTATTCCCGAACAGCTCGCACAAAAGGCAGCAAAAATCCTTGATGAAAAAAAAGCAAGGGATGTCGTTATTCTGGATATTAGTAGATTAACCGTACTGGCTGATTATTTTGTAATCGCTACTGGTTCTAATGCTATACATGTCAGAGCTTTAGCTGATGAATTGGAAGAAAAGCTTTCAGAGAGCGGTATTTTTCCCAAGGGTATAGAAGGTTACAATGAAGCAAGATGGATATTATTAGATTACGGAGATGTTATAGTTCATATTTTCAACGGTCCGGATAGGGAATATTATGATTTAGAGAGATTGTGGGCAGATGCTATTACCATCAATGTTGACAGCAAAAAGGATTTAACATATAATATTAGCTAAAAAATAATAATCGTGTATTTTTTGCGACAAGGAGTAGTAAAGGAAGCTTTCTCTTACAGAGACCGGAGGTGGGTGAGATTCCGGAGAGGAAGGCCTTGAACTCGCCTTGTCTTCACTGCCGGCAGGCGTTAAAATGCAAAGAGCGGGCTTTTGCCAATTAGGGTGGTACCGCGAGGAAAAGGCTTCTCGCCCCTAAAAGAGGGAGGAGCCTTTTTTATGTTTAACAAAGATATGAAAAAGGAGGTTTATTATGGTCTACGATTTTAAGAAGATCGAACAGAAATGGCAGAAAATCTGGGAAGAACAAAAGATTTATAAAGTTTATGAAGATACAAAAAAGCCCAAATACTATTGCTTGGAAATGTTTCCTTATCCCTCGGGGAAATTACATATGGGACATGTAAGAAATTATTCCATTGGCGACGTTGTGGCAAGGTACAAGAGAATGAACGGTTACAATGTCCTTCATCCCATGGGATGGGATGCCTTCGGTTTACCCGCGGAGAATGCAGCTATCAAGCATAAGATTCATCCGGCAAAATGGACATGGGATAATATAAACAATATGAAAAGGCAATTAAAAGAACTGGGTATTAGTTATGACTGGGATAGGGAAGTTGCTACCTGTCATCCCGATTACTATAAATGGACTCAATGGTTCTTCCTGAAATTGTATGAAATGGGTCTTGCATATCGAAAAAAGGCATATGTGAACTGGTGTCCCTCCTGTGCTACTGTTCTTGCTAATGAACAGGTGGTAGACGGCAAATGCGAGAGATGCGGTACCGAAGTGGGGAAGAAAAATCTTGAACAATGGTTTTTTAAAATAACCGAATATGCGGAGGAGTTGCTGGAAGACCTTAAAAAACTTCCGGGATGGCCTGAAAAAGTAAAAATAATGCAGCAAAACTGGATAGGAAAAAGCGAGGGGGTAGAGGTTTACTTTACTGCGGAAAAAACCAATGATAAGATAGCAGTTTTTACAACAAGGCCCGATACCATATTTGGCGTAACTTATTTGGTTCTTGCTCCGGAACATCCATTGGTAAACACACTATGTGAAGGGACTCCCTATGAAAAAGAAGTAAAAGAATTTCAGAAAAAAATGGAAAAATTAAACGAGATAACAAGAACCTCTACGGAAACGGAAAAAGAAGGTCTTTTTATAGGGGCTTATGCTATTAACCCGGTTAACAACGAGAGAATACCCATATGGATTGCAAACTATGTCCTTTTGGATTACGGAACGGGTGCGGTTATGGGTGTTCCTGCTCACGACCAGAGGGATTTCGAATTCGCTAAAAAATATAATTTGCCTATAAAATTAGTAATAAAGCCTGCTGAAGGCGATTGGAAAACGGAAGAGATGGAAAAAGCCTTTACGGATGAGGGTGTACTCATCAATTCGTGTACCTTTACCGGGATGCAGAGCGAAGAAGCTAAAAAGGAAATAGGTAAATTCATGGAACAAAGGGGAATCGGAAAAATCACGATAAATTACAAGTTAAGGGACTGGCTTATTTCGAGACAAAGGTACTGGGGGGCTCCCATTCCTATTATCTACTGCGAAAAATGCGGCATAGTGCCGGTTCCGGAAGAACAGTTGCCTATATTGCTTCCGGAAAATGTGGAATTTAACCCTAAGGGCACTTCACCACTACTTTTATGTGAGGAATTTTTAAATACCACCTGCCCCAAATGTAATAGCCCTGCCAAGAGGGAAACGGATACAATGGACACTTTTATGTGCTCCTCCTGGTATTACTATAGATACACCGACCCTAAAAACAGCGAAAAACCTTTTGATGAAACAAAATTGAAGTACTGGATGCCCGTAGACCAGTATATCGGTGGGGTAGAACATGCCATACTTCACCTTATGTATTCGAGGTTTTTCAATAAAGCAATGCGAGATGCCGGCCTTGTTCATGTAGATGAGCCTTTCACTAATTTATTGACCCAGGGGATGGTATTAAAAGATGGCGCAAAAATGTCAAAATCCCTTGGAAATATTGTAAGCCCTGAAGAAATAGTAGAAAAATACGGAGCGGATACAGCAAGACTCTTTATCCTTTTTGCCTCTCCACCTGAAAAGGACCTGGAATGGAGCGATCAGGGCGTGGAGGGCTGCTTCAGATTCCTTTCAAGGGTATGGCGGCTTGTTGAGGAACTCTCGGAAAAATTCGCAGAACCGGTGAAAAACGAGCACATCGATAAAAATGCACGCCGTTTAATCCATAAAACGATTAAAAAAGTTACGACAGATATCGAAGAAAGGTTTAATTTTAACACAGCAATAAGTGCAATAATGGAAATGGTGAACGGCATCAACTCTTTAAAGGAAGAAATTTCAGGGGATGTGGTAAAAGAAGCGGCAGAAAATTTACTGTTGATGCTGGCGCCTTTTGCCCCGCATATTACCGAGGAATTATGGGAAAGGATTGGGAACAAGGGGAGCATACATTTGATGTCCTGGCCCAAATACGATGAAAAAGCTATTTTAGAAGAAGAAGTGGAGGTAGTGGTTCAGGTTAACGGAAAAGTGAGGGCAAAAATACTCGTTCCTGCTGATATAACCGAAAAAGAGCTTGAATCCATGGCAATAAGCAATGAAAAAATATCTTCTTATTTACAAAATAAACAAATTATAAAAATTATTACCGTCCCGAACAAATTGGTAAATATTGTTGTAAAATGACGGGGTTGGGTTTTATCCCAACCTGTTTTTTTTCGCTTTTCTTGCTTAGTATGATAAAATTAATATTAATGAATTAAAAAATTTAAATCAAAGGTATATATTTTATCAAATATAAGGAATATGTGGTAAAATTAAATAGGTTTTAATTTTTTATAACTTAAAGTTATATTAAGGTGGTAATGAGAATGGAACTTTATGCTCTCTGGTTATTTCATAAGGTTGCCCAGAATATGAGTTTTACAAAAACTTCGGAAGAACTCCATATAAGTCAGCCTGCCATATCAAAACAAATAAAGAAATTAGAAGAAGAGCTGGGGCTGAAGTTAATCGAAAAATATGGTAAGAACATTTATCTCAGTAAAGATGGGCAGTTTATTTTCGAGTATACTAAAAAGATTTTTGCATTAATAGAAGAAATGGAGTCTCAAATACCTAAATTGAGAGAAAAAATGCTCGGACACATTAACATAGGGGCAAGCAATACTCCTGGTATTTATGTTCTGCCAAAGATCTTGGGGGAATTTAAAGGCAAGTATCCTGAAGTAAAAATCAACCTTCATATTGGAAATACTTATGAAATACAAAAACAGATTTTGATAGGGAGGCTTGATTTTGCTGTAATCGGAGGGGAAATTTCAGAAAAGGAAAGTGTGGAAATTGAGAGGCTGGTAGATGATTTTATGGTCCTCGTATGTTCTCCAACAAATAAGCTTGCTCTATTAAACTTTGTGGAAAGGAATCAATTAGTAGACCAGGATTTTATTACCCATGAACCTCATTCCAATCTCTATGAAATTGTAGAGGATATAATTAAAACAGATTTAAAAATTCCTCTGAATATAGGGTTAATGCTGGGGAGTATAGATGCGATAAAGAACGCCGTTTCGGCAAATTTAGGTATTTCTATTATGCCCTATATATCGGTAAAACAGGATATTGCACTGGGACATCTAAGATTATTAAACTGTGAAAATAAAGTCTGGAAGTATTCGTATAATCTTGTTTACCTGAAAAATCGCAGGTTACCGGTTCCTGCAAAAATATTACTTCAGATGATTCGGGAAAGGACCAGGGATGTGGTCCTGAATCATATTTAGCTTAACGAAAGGGGGATATTTTACATTGCTTAAAATTCAATCTCTTTATTTAGAAATGCCAAATGGGACGGGCAACGTAGAAATATTAAAAAATATTAATTTGAATCTGGAAAAAGGAAAATTTTATGCAATTACGGGCCCTAACGGAGGAGGAAAAACTTCCTTAGCCAAGACCATAATGGGGATTTATAGAAACACAAAGGGTTCCGTAATATTGGACGAAGAGGACATTACCTACTATAGCATCACGGACAGGGCAAATAAAGGAATAAGTTATGCATTTCAATATCCGGCAAGATTTAAAGGCCTTACTGTAAGTGATATATTAAAAGTAGCTGCGAAGGACGCAGGTCATAAAGATTTTAAAAAATTATTGAAAGCGGTAGGATTGTGCCCGGAAGAATATTTGGAAAGGCAATGCGATTCAAGCCTATCCGGAGGAGAGATAAAAAGGATTGAATTGGCCACCGTCCTATTAAAGCCTTCCAAAGTGGTAATTTACGATGAACCGGAAGCAGGGGTGGATTTATGGAGCTTTGAAGGTATTTTAAGGCTAATTAAAGACCACCATAGCAAAGATATAATTACAATTGTAATTACCCATCATGAAAGGGTGCTATCCATAGCCGATGAAATAATTTTAATGTCCGATGGGGAAATAAAAGAAATGGGTCAGAGAGATAAAATGTTAGATCTTTTGAAATACAAATTCCGCTGTGATTTCTGGCAAAACTGCGAGGAGGGGGAAAAGGATGACATTAGATGCTTTAGATCGTGAGTTATTAAAGACCATAGCCGATCTTCACGATATACCATCAGGAGCTGTTAATATACGAAAGGATGGACAGGGCATTGAAAGAAAATCTACAAAGAATATTACGATAGAACCCAAACAAGATAAGTCAGGTATAAATATTTACGTGGCACCCAATACAAGAAACGAAGCAGTACATTTTCCCGTTTTGTTGACATTATCCGGTATTACCGATGTGGTATACAATACCATTGAGATCGGGGAGAATTCCGATGTAATTTTAATTGCAGGTTGCGGAATTCATAATCCGGGTTCTAAAAAATCACAGCATGATGGTATTCACGAGATAAGAGTAAAAAAAGGAGCAAAAATGAAATACATCGAAAAACATTTCGGAGGAGGAGAGGGTAAGGGAGAAAGGGTTTTAAACCCCAAAACCGTCCTGGTTTTAGAAGAAAATTCCATTGCGGAAATGGAACTGACCCAGCTTAAAGGAGTTGACAGCACAGTAAGAGTAACCGATGCAATAGTAAAAAAAGGGGGAAAATTAGTAATTACGGAGAGACTTTTAACTCATGGTGATCAGGAAGCCATTTCAAAAATAAACATAATTCTTGAGGGAGAAGGTGCAAGTGCAGAGGTAATATCCAGGTCGGTAGCCAAGGAAAATTCCAAACAGATTTTTAAACCGGAAATTATTGCACGAGCAAAATCCAGGGGACATGTGGTATGTGACTCTATAATAATGGAGAACGGTAAAATAAGCTCTTCCCCAGCAATTTCTGCGGAACACCCCGATGCAGAACTTACCCATGAAGCTGCAATAGGAAAGATTGCTCAGGACCAGCTTCTAAAACTTATGACCCTGGGGCTCTCCGAAGATGAAGCAGTGGATGTAATACTGAGGGGCTTTTTAAAATGATGGGGGAAAAATTCAATTTATCAAAAAGAGAAAAGATTTTAGTATTAATAATTTTAGTATTAGTATTCTTGCTCGTTTTCTTTTTTAAAAATATGGCCGGACAGGAAGAAGTGGCTTTTAAATTAGAGGGTGCCGAGAATTTAAAAGATCCGGAGATAATGGAAAAGGAGATTTTCGTATATATCACCGGTGCCGTCAAAAACCCCGGTGTATATAAATTAAGGGATGGAGACCGGGTAAAAGATTTGGTGGAAATTGCCGGGGGATTAGATGAAAATGCTGATTTGCTTAGCGTAAATCTTGCCAAAAAATTAACCGATGAGGAAAAAATACACATTCCTAGGGTGGACGAAAGCGGCTCCGAAAAGTCTGTAAAGGATGGCAGAATTAATATTAATACTGCGGATGAGACCGAACTGGATAAACTGCCGGGTATAGGACCTTCGCTGGCTAAAAGGATTATTGATTATAGAAATACTCATGGTCCTTTTAAAAAAATAGATGAAATAAAAAATGTAGCCGGTATCGGAGATAAAAAATTTCAAGACATAAAGGATTTAATAAAAACCGAATAAATTTAGGAGTGGATGGATTTGAGTCTAAATGATACCTTAAGGAAGCTTCCAAAAATAGGAGATTTGATAGAAAGGCCTGAAATAAGGGAATTAGTTTACATTCATGGGAAAAAAGTGGTTTTGAAAGCCGCAAGAGAAGCTGTAAACGAATTGAGAGGGCATCTAATCCTATTGGAAACTTCCCAACCTTTGAAAGAAACATTAACGGAAGAAAATCTAATAAAGGAAGCGATAAAAATTATTGTTGAGAAATTAGAAGAATATAAGTCTTTCAGTTTAAAAAAGGTGATAAATGCTACTGGTGTAGTACTGCATACAAATTTGGGAAGGGCTCCCCTGCCGAAAGAGGTGTTAGAAAATATAAATAATATAGCTTCCGGCTATTCAAATTTAGAATTTGACCTGGATGAAGGGGAAAGAGGGGAAAGGTATTCACATGTAAAGAATCTTTTAATGGAACTTACCGGTGCTGAAGATGCGATGGTGGTAAATAATAATGCCGGAGCGGTACTTCTTTGCCTTTCTGCACTTTCTAAAGGCAAAGAAGTGATTGTATCCCGGGGAGAGTTAATTGAAATAGGCGGGAGTTTCAGGATACCCGATGTAATGCTCCAGAGCGGAGCAAAACTTGTGGAAGTGGGGACTACAAATAAAACTCATTTATACGATTATGAAAGGGCAATTAATGAAAATACATCCCTTTTAATGAAAGTACATACGAGCAATTACAGGATTATCGGATTTACTTCCGGCGTAGAAAGGCATGAATTAAAAAAACTGGCGGAAAAATATAATTTGGTTTTTATGGAAGATCTGGGCAGTGGCGTTTTAGTCGATCTAAGAAAATACGGGATTCCCTATGAACCCACAGTACAGGATTCTGTTAAGGCGGGAGTTGATGTGGTTACCTTCAGCGGAGATAAACTTCTGGGAGGGCCTCAAGCGGGGATTATTGTAGGTCGAAGGGAAATAATTGAAAAAGTTAAAAAACACCCTTTAAATAGGGCATTGAGAATCGATAAGCTTACCCTTGCATCAATGGAAGCAATATTAAAAATATATTTGGAAGGAAATATTGAAAGAATCCCGGTGATAAAAATGATTTCAAAGGATTTAGAAACCTTGAAAAGGGATGCGGAAAAATTGGCAGAAGGTTTAAACTCTATTTTGAAAGAAAAGGGTAGTGCCGTGATTCTTGATGACCTTTCGGAAGTTGGAGGGGGTTCCCTTCCTGGCGTTCAGATGCCTACGAAAGTAGTTGCCTTAAGGGTTTGCGGTTTGGAACCCGAAGAAATTTCGAAAAAATTAAGGTCGGCCAAGATTCCCGTTATAGGTCGCATCAATAAAAATGAATATTTACTTGATGTAAGAACGATGAACGAGGAGGATATTTTTTACACTATCGATATGGTGGGGAAGATAATATGGGAAATATAATTATCGGCACTGCAGGGCATATTGATCATGGTAAGACTACCTTGATAAAGGCTTTAACGGGGATTGATACCGATAGGTTAAAGGAAGAAAAAGAGAGAGGAATTACTATTGATTTGGGGTTTGCACATTTTACCCTTCCGAATGGCAAAAAAGTGGGAATAGTTGATGTGCCGGGTCACGAAAAGTTTGTTAAAAATATGCTGGCAGGAGTAGGAGGCATAGATCTTGTTCTCCTTGTAATAGCGGCTGATGAGGGAATAATGCCTCAAACTAAGGAACATTTGAACATATTAGAACTACTAAATACAAAAAAAGGTATAATTGTTATTACCAAAAAAGACCTGGTGGATAATGAATGGCTGGAAATGGTTGTGGAAGAGGTAAAAGAAACGGTAAAAACGAGCTTTCTAAAGGATTCTCCTATTATACCGGTTTCTTCAAAGACGGGGGAAGGTTTGGATTTACTTGTGCAAAAGATCCAGGAGATGACTCAACAGGAATTTGAAAAAGATCTATATTCTCCTTTCAGGTTGCCGGTTGACAGGGTTTTTACTATTCCGGGGATTGGCACAATAGTTACGGGTAGTTTGATTTGCGGATGTGTATCGGTAGGAGATGCCGTTGAGATCTACCCCAAAAAGATAAAAAGCAAAGTAAGATCAATCGAGGTGCACGGAGAAAGCAGGGAAAAAGCTTTTGCTGGACAGCGAACGGCAATTAACCTGGTGGATGTAAAACCCGACGATATAAAAAGAGGAGATGTAATTTCCATACCGGGCTCGATGCAACCGGTAGAAAAAGCAGTAATTAATGTTAAACTTTTGGAAGATGCGGAAAAATCTTTAAAAAACAGGGAACGGGTCAGGTTTCACGCGGGAACCGGGGAGTACCTGGGGAGAATATCTATTATAAACAGGGAAGAAATTTTGCCCGGGGAACGGGCCTTTGCTGTTATACACTTTGAAGAAGCTGTTCCCGTGACATATGAAGATTATTTTGTAATAAGAAGGTATTCTCCTGTACATACCATCGGAGGGGGCAAGGTAATTTTTGTAAATCCTGCTAAAATTAAAAAGGAAAAAATAGATATTGCAGTAAAAGGTTTGGAAAAAATTGCAAATGGGGGAATAAAAGAATTTATATTGGTTTATTTATCGCTTTTCGGGAAACCCGTTACTTCAATTGCGGATCTCTTCCCCTACCTTGGGAAAAATTATGAAACAATAAGATCTGCGGTCGATTCCCTTGTAAAAGATAATTCAGTCGTCTTTTTAAAATCCGGTAATGAAGAAATATTGTGCGACATGGATTATTATGATAATTTAACAGAAAAGGCAAAAGAGATAGTAGAAGCTTATCATCTTAAAAACCCTTTTAGTGAAGGAATTTTAAAAGAAGAACTAAAAAGCAGATTAGGTCTTGAGTCTAAGGTATTCGAGTTGTTTTTATCAAAGTGGGTTCAGGAAGGCTATTTTGAGGGCAGTGGAAAGTACCTGAAAAGGAAAGGATATAAGATAGTCCTGAATGAGAAAGAGGAACAAATGAAAGACAAGCTGCTTAAAATTTATGAGGAGAAAGGATGGACACCACCTGCGGTAGAAGAGGTGGTACAGCTTTTAAAGGACTTTGAAGAGGAAAAAATAAAATCAATATTAAATTACCTCGTCTTAGAAGGCAGTCTTATTAAATTAAATGATGAAATTTATATGCATAAAACCTGGGTGGAAAAAGCAAAAGAATTATTAAAAAATCATTTTCAAAAAAACAAAGAAATTTCCGTGTCCCAATTCAGGGATATGCTAAATACATCGAGAAAATACGCTTTGCCGATTCTGGAGTATTTTGATGGCATTTACTTTACCAGAAGAATAAAAGATGTAAGAATACCCGGAAGCAGAATTTCTGATTAGAAGTTTACTTTGAGGAATTTTTCTGATATAATGGGATGCGGGAGTAGATAGGTCCTGGTGGGCCTTCTGGTCTTCAAAACCAGCATCGGGGGCAAAACCTCCGAGGTGGGTTCGATTCCCACATACTCCCGCCAGTTACGTAAAATATAAATTATATAAAGATAATATGCCTGTGATTAAGCTATTCATGCTTAATTATGGGCATTTTTTATTATGTTTTTTCAGATAAATTAAGGGAAATTAAAATGGCACAAAAATTGCAATAAATTACACAATATGAAATTTTATTTAAATCATGTAAAATTAAAATTTCAAACATTTGAAGGAGGTTTTTATATGCTTTCACCTCACGATGTAATTCCAACCCTTGAAAAGTATATTTTGGTGGATGGCTTTCCCATTGTAATTGATTTAGAAAAATCTTACGGTAGCTACATTGTGGACGCTAAGGATGGAACCGATTACTTGGACTTTTATACCTTCTTTGCCTCATCACCACTGGGCTTAAATCATCCAAAACTTGCCAACGAGGAATTTAAAGAGAGAGTCTTCAGAGCTGCTGTCAATAAAGTGGCCAATTCGGATATATATACGGTGGAAATGGCTCAGTTTGTAAAAACCTTTATGGAAGTTGCCGCACCGGAAAATTTTATTCACCTTTTCTTAATCGATTACGGCACCCTGGCGGTAGAAAACGCATTAAAGGTCGCTATGGACTGGAAGGTAAGGAAAAACATTGATAAAGGTTATAAAGAAAGCGCTCAGAAGGGAACCAAGGTTATACACTTTAAGGAGGCCTTTCACGGAAGGTCGGGTTATGCCCTTTCCCTTACTAACACGGCAGATCCGAGGAAATATATGTATTTTACGAAATTTAACGATTGGCCCAGGATAACAAATCCCAAGATTGTTTGGCCTTTAGAAAAGCACTTAGATGAAGTGAAAAGGGCGGAAAATGAGGCAATAAACCAGATTAAAAAAGCTATTGCTGAAAACCCCGATGATATATGTGCGATAATAATTGAAACCATCCAGGGTGAGGGAGGGGACAACCATTTCAGGCCGGAGTTTTTCAGGGCACTTAGGGAGATATGCGATGAGAATGAGATAATGCTAA